>NZ_JBRJXU010000018.1:0-58474 GCF_057467645.1 Zarconia sp. | reverse complement strand
CGGGTTCGGGCTCGGGGAGACTTAACGCCGTAAGCTGCCCGAACAGAAACGTTTCTGAAGTTCCACCCTCTTGAGAAATAAACTCTGATAGCGTCGGACCGCCAGGAACGTTACTAAATCCAGTCAGTTGTAACGTATACTCGATGCCGCCGAAAAAGAAAGTTTGAGCCGGAGTCGCACTCGCCCAAGAAATGCGATCGGCACAGGGTACGATACTGGGATAAATACAAGGTTCGGCGTTTATCGTTTCATCAATATTGAGAGTGAAATCAAAGGTTGTCACCCCGAATTCCACAAAATCTAAGGAGATCGAAAGTTGAGCTGCCGATACGGAGGTTCCGGCAAAAACGGCATTATTGAAATGTCGCAATCGACCCAACTCGAAAGGATTCCCGACAGCGATCGAACTCGTTCCCACCCCTGTAAATCCCAGTCCGCTTTTATCTAGAAGGGTGGGGTTCGCGACAATCGGTGTTCCCCAACGAACTTGATTTTCTCCGAGAATCTCAAAGGTTTCGATCTCGCTTCCCCCAATAAAACTTTGCCAAATTCCCTGAGAACGATTGAGGGTAATTGCTTGTACGGGAAAGGCAGAAAACAGAGTAAAGATTACGGTTGCCAGTTGAGTGGAAGAGGATGGGCGGTGCATGATGCTTGCTGAAAGAATGTAAGGAATCATTCGGCAAAGTTTTCTGTTTTTTGCCAAATTCGTCAAATATTAAATACTTTGAAGTTTCGATCGAATCTGTCATGAGCTCGGTGCGATCGAAACAATAAACCCCGATTTTTTATGACTCTACTATACAGAATCAAGCTCCGATCGACTAAATGCGAGGGTTAAGAAGTCGATCTGTCCAAAATATAATATTAGCTTATTAATCGAAGAAAATTAATTTTATGTTTAAATAGTATACTCGAGATCGCCTCAATTTTTATTGAGACTATTCTCATTAAAAGAACGAAGCAATCGGAGTTCTAGAATGTGGTAGGGTATTGACAGATTTTCAGAATTGGCTCTTATTGCCTTTTTTCAAAAAAAGTTCGATCGAGCTTCTCAAACCCTTGAAATATCGTCGATCGTTTTTCAAAAATCGTGACGTCGAAGTCAAAAGCGATCGCTCCCAAAACGGAATTTTCTTGTGACACATCGTAAGATTGGCACATTTTAATCCCCACAATCGACAAAGTGTGAATTGTATCGAACGACATTCGTCACAAGTGAATTCGATTTTTACCCCATCATCGTGTCTGTGCGTCTGTCAGACCCAGCCTCTGATACCTCACAGGTGTAGTTTTTTGACAGTCGGGCAATTGTCGGTGATGAGATCCACAAAAATTAAAGGGTTAAGCGATTACCCAACGGTTGGCGTTCCCTTGCGTCCTTCGCTTAACAAGGGGTCTGAACTCTTGCTTCCTCAGGGATTGCCTGCCCAAATCCACCCAAAAGTTACAAAGCGACACTTGTGAGGTCTTTAATGCTCCCCAAGCTTCCCAAAGCGACCTAGATGCTAAAACCCGCGTCGAAATCATAGACTGGACGTATAGAATAAAACAAGTTGTCCGCCTAATTTTTAACAAACAATTAGCCAAACCCTCGCCCATCGCGCAGAGGGATAGCGACTTAGGAATCGCCATTATGCTTCAAACAGCGACCCACAATGCAGACTCGACGAGAGCTGAATCGAATCTGGATGTCGAACTCCGCAAGGTCTTCAAAGTATTTAATGGAGAAACAGCGGTACGCGGCGTAGAATTTGACATCCGTCGGGGAGAATTTTTCAGCATTCTCGGGCCCTCTGGGTGTGGGAAAACCACGACCCTGCGGATGATTGCCGGTTTTGAAACGCCATCTGCGGGAGAAGTGTTGATTCGCGGCGAATCCATGAATCACGTTCCCCCCTACCAGCGTCCGGTGAATACGGTTTTTCAGAGCTACGCCCTCTTCAACCACCTGCGGGTTTGGGATAACGTCGCATTCGGTCTGCGCATCAAGCGTTTGGGTCGAGCGGAAATCCAGCAGCGGGTCGATGAAGCCCTGACGTTGGTGAAAATGGAATCCTTTGCCAATCGCTACCCCTCCCAGATGTCTGGGGGACAGCGTCAAAGAGTTGCCCTCGCCCGCGCCCTGGTCAATCGTCCGGCGGTGGTGCTCCTCGACGAACCCTTAGGAGCGTTGGATTTGAAACTGCGCAAACAGATGCAAGTCGAGCTATCGAATTTGCATCAAGATTTGGGACTGACCTTTGTCATGGTCACCCACGACCAGGAAGAAGCCCTGTCGCTGTCCGATCGCATCGCCGTGATGAAAGATGGCAAAATCGAACAGATCGATTCCCCCGATCGCATCTACGAACAACCCACCACCCCCTTTGTCGCTGATTTTATCGGCGATACGAATTTGTTCGAAGGACAAATCGAAGCTTTCGATGCTTCGAGCGTGTTAGTACGCACCACTTCGGGGCTGAAAATCGCCATCGAATCTGCCCCCAACTTCCACGCCGAAGTCGGCGATAAAGTGGTGGTGAGCGTGCGCCCCGAAAAAATAAACCTCAGCCTGTACCGACCCGAAGATGCCGTCGATTGCTATGAAGGACGACTCGAGCATTCGATGTATCTGGGGACGCACATGCACTACACCATCCAACTGCCCTCCGGCGAACATCTGACGGTTCGCCAACCGAATACTTGGGCAAATTTACCCGATCGCCACACGCCGATCTATGCCTCGTGGATGGCAACCGATGGGGTGGTACTCAAAGCGTAAAAGCTCGAGGTCATTTCCACAAAATACCCAACGGAATCGACGCGCCATCGGCAACAGTCGGTCTTCTTGTCGAGTTCGATTTTCCCTTGACGGGGCACTTCCCCAGAGTCGCCCGCAGATGCTAGTAAAATACTGTTGAGTCAGCGTCGATCTCGATCGAATCTAAGAACTCTAGCGGCAAAATCCGTTGTCTGCTAATAGCTTTAGGTTTGAGTTCGACCGAACGCCCAACACGCCATCGTCAATTTTCATCCCAACTTTTCGTCATCACCGTGCCTCCGACTCTATCCCAGACATTCCGAACCCGTGCGACGCGCCGCCGATTTCTCCAAGGTTCGGCTGCCTTGCTCTGTGGTATGACGCTTTCCAGCTGCGGGTGGACGCTTGCTGATGTCCGCACGACGGTGCAAACCGCTTCAGATGTTTTATACATATACACCTGGGCGGGCTATACCGATCGAGATTTACTCAATCGATTCGAGCAGGAAACCGGCATTCGAGTCATCGCTGACGTTTTTAGCTCCAACGAAGAGATGCTCGCCAAACTGCAAGCCGGTGCGGGGGGAGCGTACAGCATTATCTATCCCTCCGATTATATGGTAATCAAGATGAAAGAGTTGGGGCTACTCGCCGAACTCGATCGCGATCGTCTCGTGGGGTTAGACGGACTCTTCGAGCGGTTTGAAAGTCCCAGCTACGATGCCAATAACCGTTACAGCCTCCCCATTAGTTGGGGCACCACCGGTCTGATTTTCAATCGCAAACGCCTCAAACCCGCCCCACAGGACTGGGACTACCTCTGGGACAACCAAGACAAAATCAATAAGCGCGTCACCCTCCTCAACGACGCGCGGGAAGTCATGGGGGCCACGTTGCGAATGTTGGGTTACTCCTACAATTCCACCGATCCCAAGGAAATCGAACAAGCTTACGAACAGCTCGTCCGTCTCAAACCGGCGATTGCCTCCTTTACCTCCGATGCGTGGCGATCGCAAATTGTCACCGGTGATTTGGAAGTGGCCATGGGATATTCCTTCGATGCCAACGAGGTGATGGAAGAACAACCCGACTTGCAATACGTTCTCCCCAAAAGCGGTTCTTCCGTGTGGACGGATACCCTGGTAATTCCCTCCACGGCCCCCAATTTCGAGGCCGCCTATGCCTGGCTCAACTTCATGCTCGATCCGGAAATCGCGGCTTCCCTGTGCGATCGATTGGGGTTTGCCATTCCCAACCAAGCGGGGTTCGAGCTTTTGCCCCCAGACATTCAAGAGAACCCCACCCTATTCCCAGCAGAATCAGCTCTGGAGAAATCGGAAAATTTAATTCCCATTCCCGAAGCAACAGACCTCTACGATCGCTATTGGACGAGGCTAACCAGCGCCTAGTGCTGCCGTGCAGAATTCAAAATGAAAAATGAAAAATGCTGACTGTATATAGCGTTCACCGGTTGAGAACTCGATCTTATTTCTGCCGCGCAGCACTAGTGCCGCTACGAGTTATTGAAAATGCTTACCGTACAGACCTTTCACCGATAACAGGCCCTAGGTAATTATTTTTGCCGCACGGCACGAGAACATCTATCTTTGTCTCCACCGCGTCCAACCCCACCGTATTTCAACCAACCGTGTCTGTATCTACAAAACCTTCACCCCCCTCCAATCACTTCCCTCCCCAGAGCGATCCGAACAATCCCCGATTTGGCTCTCGATGGCTTGGACCCCTAGCTCTGCTCGGACCGGCTGGTGTTTGGCTGATCTTCCTCTTAGTCCTGCCGACGCTGGTCATTTTTGAAATCAGCTTGGTTCCCAATATTAAACCCGGAGGCATCGTCAATCCCTCAGGTTTGGATAACTACTTCCTCGCCTTCCAAGGAATTTATATTACGGTGGTGCTGCGATCGCTCTTTTTGGCGCTCGGGGCGACTCTGTTGTGTTTGGTTTTGGGATTTCCCGTCGCCTACTGGCTGGCCATCCTCGCTCCTCAACGATGGCGAAACCTGCTGCTGATGAGCTTCATTTTGCCCCTGTGGACGTCATCCCTGCTGCGATCGTACGCTTGGATTACAATTTTGCGACCGACGGGGGTTCTCAACTCAGTACTGGGATTTGTCGGTTTGCCCGGACTCGAACTCCTCAACCGACCGCCAGCGGTTTTGATTGGGATGACCTATAGTTTCTTGCCCTATATGGTTCTGATTCTCTTCTCATCCCTCGAAAAACTCGATCGCCAGCTGCTCGAAGCCTCCGCCGATTTGGGTGCAACTCCCCCCGAAACCTTCTGGAAGGTGACCGTTCCCCAAGCCATGCCCGGTATTGCAGCGGGTTCCTTGCTCGTCTTCATCACCAGTTTGGGAGACTTTGTCGATCCCGAACTTCTCGGCGGCGCATCCAGCGGCACCGCAGCTCGACTGATTTACGATCGATTTCTCGGACAAACCCAGAACTGGGGATTCGGTGCGGCCCTGAGTATGTTACTGATTATGGCAGTGAGTATTGCGATCGCCCTTCTGCTGAAATACGGAGATCGGGATGCGACACCTTAAATGTACCCTGATGATTCCCCATTGCCCATACTCTGTCACTTATTTCCCATCCCTGCATGAGAGACACCCCTAGAGATTCCCAATCCAAAAACTCCATCGTTATCCCCCCAGAGGAGGAAATCCCCGCAGATATGTCAAACTCAAAGGTTCCATTCAATCTTTCTTGGCAGGCTATTTTTACTGGGGCCTTATTTCTATTCATGTATTTGCCGATTTTGGTGTTGATGTTTTACAGCTTCAACCAATCGGCATACAGTGCGGGTTGGGAGGGATTTACCTTAGATTGGTACCGGCAACTGTTGAGTGACGATCGCATTGGCAAAGCTCTGTTCAATAGCTTGAAAGTCGCCATTTTGGCCGTCGGGGTTTCTGCAGTTCTCGGAACGCTGATGGCGGTGGGTTTATCCCGTTATGAATTTCGCGGCAAAAAACTCTATCAGGGGATTTCTTACCTACCGCTGATTATCCCCGATATCGCGATCGCCGTTGCCACGTTGGTGTTTCTGGCTGCCATTGGCATTTCCCTGAGCATCTGGACGATCGTCGCCGCCCACATTGTCTTTTGTTTGGCTTATATTGCCCTAGCGGTTTCCACTCGCCTGGCCGATCTCGACTCCAACCTCGAAGAAGCGGCATTGGATTTGGGGGCAACCCCCGTGGAAGCCTTTCTCAAAGTCCTGCTGCCTCAGTTGATGCCCGGAATTGCGTCGGGTTGTTTGATTGCCTTCGTTTTGAGCATGGATGACTTTTTAATTTCCAGCTTTACCGCCGGTGCTGGAGCAACTACCCTACCCATGGAAATTTTTAGCCGGATTCGCACGGGAGTTAAACCGGATATTAATGCCCTGAGTGTTATTTTGATTGGCGTGTCGGGGATTCTGGCGTTTGTGGCGGAGAACCTGCGCTATCGCAGCGAGCAGCAACAACGGTAGTCGATCGAGAGCAAAAGGTTAAGGGGAAAGGGAAAAGACAGTCATAACTTCGGGATCGAAATCGATCGGATTTTCAGATTGAAACGATCGATTCTTACCCCAGATCCAGAGTTCTCCGTTCCCTCTTTTCCTCCCAGATGTCTGTTAAATATCTCATACAAAGGGAAAATTAGAGCAACTCTTTAACCATTAAATTTCAGACAAATTCCTTTCTTCCTCAAAAGATAGATATCTCCAAAAATAAAATAAACTTCTATGCCGAATTCCTAAAATTATTCCCCATTCCCTAAAACCTGACACTCTGTACCCCATGAGTATGAGAAGCGTTATATTTAATCCCCATTAACGCCATGTGCAACTTGTACGATCCAAAACCTGACAACACGGGGGGTTTGGGGTTGGGGGAAGGGGAAAAGGGGGATAAGTCTGCTCGCTCACTATACGGCGATCGCTTAAAGTTTCACACCGCGTCATTATTATGAACCCCGATCGAAACTAGGTTCATCAGGATTGCAAAGCAAATCTTTTTCAGATTCATAAATTGTGGCAAATTGATTCACAAATTGTAGCGAAAGACTTGCAAAAAAAGAAATTCACTGTATGATAAGCGTATTGTAAAATTAAACCTGCTTCATTACTCAAAAGTACATTCCATCAACAGTTGGTGAGTTTTAGGGTAATGAGTAGAGATAATATCATGGTTAACCTATATTCCCCCCCTCAATTGGTTGACCCCTACCAAAATGCTCTAGTCGAGCTGGTTAGGGGAATTGAGTGGTCGGAAGGAGAATCTTCTCTGATTTTGGCGCGATGCAACTCTCAAAGGTTGCGCCAGGAGATGATGCAGCGGCTGAAAGCTCTGTGTCCGGGAACCGTTCGGGACGTTGTGTTAGAAGGGTCGATCGAGATTTTGTATGCAATCCTCAAAACTCAACTCGATCGCGAATTGCCCCAAGCCGTGACCATTTCCGGGTTTGAATCTGTCACCACCCTAGACTCCCTCCTCGCGAATACCGACGTTTATCGCAACGATATTCTCAAAACCTTTCGCTGTCCGATCGTCTGGTGGGTGAACGACAATACCTTGCGCAAAATTATTCGACTTGCACCCCACACCTACTCGATGTTTACCACCGTTGATTTTACCGTAGCAGCGCTCGCCTGAAGCTCGGTTCGTTCTTGGGGTTCGATCGCCACCACAACCCTGGGAATCTACGTCAATATTGCGTAAATATCTCTAAAGAAACTCGACGTTTGCGCGAGAGACTGAGGTGGAGGATGTCACAATTGAAAAGAACCCGAATCGACGCAGGACGATCGACCTTGTACCCTGCGTCGATTTATTGTCGAAAAGGGAAATAACGATGGCTTTAAATAGTGATGGCTTCAAAATCGTCAGCGATAACCGGCAGGCGCGGTATCGCTACGAAATCCTGGAAACTTATGAAGCTGGCATCGAACTCAAAGGAACGGAAGTCAAATCCATTCGCGAAGGAAAATCCAACCTGCGGGATGGATACGCTTTAATTCGCAACGGCGAAGCGTGGCTGCTCAACGTCCACATTTCCCCGTACCAAATTGCCAGTGAATACTTCAATCACGATCCGCGCCGCACTCGCAAACTTTTGCTGCACCGTCGGGAAATTAGCAAGCTGATCGGGAAAGTCGAAGAAAAAGGGTTAACCCTGGTGCCCCTGAAAATGTACTTAAAGCGCGGATTGGTGAAAGTCACCATCGGGCTGGGGAGAGGGAAGAAACTCTTCGATAAGCGGGAATCGTTGAAGAAGAAACAGGAAAAACGAGATATCGCTCGGGCGATGAAACGCTATTAATCGCGCTTCGTGCAGGAGAAGGGAAAAAGGGAAAAGGAAGGTTCGGGAAAACCGCAACGATCGGTCGGTTTATCGCGCTGATGAAGTCGAGATGGACTCGATACAATAAAGTCAACGGCTAGTGCTGCTACGCAGAATT
The DNA here is from genome assembly GCF_057467645.1 of Zarconia sp. Classification (NCBI taxonomy): domain Bacteria; kingdom Bacillati; phylum Cyanobacteriota; class Cyanophyceae; order Oscillatoriales; genus Zarconia; species Zarconia sp. Next base: position 50,262 of record NZ_JBRJXU010000018.1, on the reverse strand, counting down.
AAAAATGCAGAATTAAAAATGCAAAACTAAAAATTAAAAATGCTTGCTGTATATAGCTTTCACCGGTTAAGAGCTGGGTAGTTATTTCTGCGGCACTGCACTAGTTTCAAGCAATATTTTCGATTGCTGCTGTTGAAGGAATTGAAAGGATGAATCAAATCAAAACAGTCGCCCTCCTCGGTTTATTGAGTGGCTTGTTAATTGCGATTTGCTACAGTGTGTTTGGTGGTGTTGGCGGTGCCCTACTAGGATTGCTGCTGGCATCGGTGATGAACCTTGGTTCTTGGTTCTATTCCGATCGGATTGCCCTCGCAGCATATCAGGCACAACCCATCGGTCCCGATCGGGCGCCGCAACTCTACAACATGGTAGAAACACTGTGCGATCGGGCGAACCTACCCATGCCCGGCGTCTACATCATTCCCTCCCAATCCCCCAACGCTTTCGCCACCGGACGCGATCCCGAACATGCTGCGGTTGCCGTCACCGAAGGCATTCTCCAAATGCTGCCAGAGGATGAACTCGAGGGAGTCATCGCCCACGAACTCAGCCACATTCGTAATCGCGATACCCTCACCCAAGCCGTAGCTGCAACCATTGCCAGCGCTATTTCCTTCGTTGCCCAGATGCTCAGCTACAGTATGTGGTTTGGGGGTTCGCGCAATAATGAAGGGGGGAATATTGTTGGGATGATGGCAACCATTTTCCTTGCCCCGATCGCAGCCTCGATTATTCAATTGGGGATTTCGCGGACTCGGGAGTTTGAAGCCGATGCCGGTGCTGCCGAACTGACGGGAAATCCCAATGCCTTAGCGCGGGCCCTCAAACGAATCGAGAGTATGGCGCGGCAAGTTCCCATGGGAGGTAACCCAGCATTTGCCCCTCTGATGATTGTGAATTCTCGCTCTCGGGATTGGTTGCGGAATTTGTTCTCCACTCACCCGTCTACGGAAGCTCGGATCGAGCGCTTGTTAGGGCGATAGTGGGTAATTGTCCTTGAGAAGTTGAGTCGATCGCGATCGTGCGATCGGCATTCAGCCAAAAGGGAACTTTCGCTCCCTTGTCGCTTTACAAAATTTCTGCGCCTACTTCGTCGTGCGATAGCTCGGAATCCAAATATTCCGGGCTATCTGCATTTTGATTCCATTAATGAAGATATAGCGGTTTTCTCTCCTAGAACTTTATCCAGGCTCAACGCCACACATTTCATTTCTTGGGTTTCGTGTTTAAAACAAACCAGGAAACCGACCCTAGAAAGATAATGTAGCCACAAACGGCAAACCAATCGAGAAAATTTGAATCCATTATTCTAACCGATATCAATCAAACGTAATCACCGATCGAATCGATTTCCCCTCGTGCATCAAATCGAACGCCTCGTTAATCTTCTCCAAAGGCATCACGTGGGTAATCAGATCGTCGATGTTGAGCTTACCATCCATATACCAATCCACGATTTTCGGCACATCCGTACGTCCCCTCGCCCCACCGAACGCCGTTCCCTGCCAAACTCGCCCGGTTACTAGTTGAAACGGACGGGTGCGAATCTCTTCCCCCGCCCCCGCCACGCCGATAATCGTACAAACGCCCCAACCCTTGTGGCAACATTCGAGGGCTTGGCGCATGACGTTGACATTGCCGATACACTCGAAGCTGTAGTCTGCCCCGCCATCGGTGAGTTCCACCAAATAAGACACCAAATCCCCTTCAACTTCTCGAGGATTGACGAAGTGGGTAATCCCAAATGTTTCGGCGATCGCTTTCTTGGCGGGATTGGTATCCACGCCAATAATTTTGCTGGCCCCCACCATCTTTGCCGCTTGCACCACGTTCAAGCCGATACCACCTAAACCAAAAACGACGACATTCGCCCCGGCTTCCACCTTCGCCTCGAATACCACCGCTCCGACGCCAGTCGTCACGCCGCAGCCGATGTAACAAACTTTCTCAAACGGGGCATCATTGCGAATCTTCGCCAGGGAAATCTCGGGAACGACGGTGTATTGGGCGAAGGTAGACGTACCCATGTAGTGGTAAAGTTTTTGACCTTTATAGGAAAAGCGGCTAGTTCCGTCGGGCATTAAACCCTTGCCTTGGGTACTGCGAATGGCTTGGCAGAGATTGGTTTTGCGACTGAGACAATACTCGCAAGTGCGGCACTCGGGAACGTAGAGGGGGATAACGCGATCTCCCGGTTTAAGGGTTTTCACCCCGGAACCCACTTCCACCACAACTCCCGCCCCCTCGTGGCCCAAAATCGCCGGAAATAAGCCTTCGGGATCTGCACCGGAGAGGGTGTAGGCATCGGTATGACAAACCCCCGTAGCTTTAATTTCGACCATCACTTCCCCTTCCTCGGGGCCGTCGAGTTGGATGGTTTCGAGACTCAGGGGTTTGCCCACTTCAAAGGCTACTGCTGCTTTTACGTCCACGATCGCACTTTTGGGTAATAAATTTCCGATGACATCGATCTTATATTGCCGCGCGCGCTGGGGGGAAGGGAGATGGGAGATGGGAGATGGGGTGTGGGGTGTGGGGTGTGGGGAAGGAACGATGAATCCATGTTTTGTTGACCTTTGACTCTAATCGAATTCGATCGGACGGATATCCTCACCCCTTTTGGGAGCCTCAAACTATCGCCTCAAACCTTTATCTTGACTAGATTATAGGGTTTCGATCGAGATGCTATCCACCGGATCGATTTCTCAATTTAGGTTCGGCTGCATTTATACTTGTACTTGTCAAATTAAGTTTACATTAGTTAATATAAAGACACAAAAGGATACAAACTTAATTCAAGGAGACACATCCATGACTAACGACTTCGACTTCCAACAGAAAGACTTATTCGGTCCGGTTATCTTCCGTCCCGAGTTCAACAACTTCGAGCAAATCGACACCAATAAAGCTTGGTCGTTGTTCTTCACCGGTGGAAATGAAGATAAAGCCCTCGGTTTCAACAATAATCTCGGCAACTTCTTCAACAACAGCCTGATTGCGATCGTTGTTGCCGGAACCATCTGGGGTCTGTTCTTCAGCAACTTGCCGGCTTCTCTATAATGGGCGATTGCCAATTGACCCATGAATTGTAGAAACGGAATATTAGGCGGGTCCCACCCTCCCGCCTCCCCTCATGGGGAGAAAAGAAAGGGCGATCGCGCGATCGCCCTTTTTATATGTATTTATTGGATTTGAGATCGATTCAAGCGGTAGATGCTCGATCGCAACCTTGAAGCGTTTTAATTGAGATCCCGTTTCAGAACCGGTTTAAGAACCCCGTTCCACTTCCCGGAAAATTTCTTCGAGAATCTCCGTTGCCCCCTGTTCGCGCAACTTTTTCGCTAACTCGATTCCTAACTGTTCGGCTTCAGTTGCTGCACCCGAAACGCTATCTTTAATTAAGCGCTGACCGTCTAAACTGGCCACCATGCCTTTGAGGGTGAGTGTTTCGCCATCAATATTGGTATTCACGCCGATGGGAACTTGGCAACCGCCTTCCAAGCTGCGAAGGAAGGAACGTTCGGCGAGGCATCGTTGGGCAGTGGGAGTGTGTTCGATCGCTTTGAGGATGTCGAGAATTTCGGGATCTTCCGAGCGACATTCAATCCCTAAAGCTCCTTGTCCGACGGCATGTAGGGAAACCTCGGCGGGAATTTCTTGGTGAATGCGATCGCCAAATCCCAATCTTTCTAATCCGGCCACGGCGAGAATAATCGCATCGTAATCTCCCGTATCGAGTTTGGCGAGGCGAGTATTCAAGTTACCGCGAATATCTTTAAATTGTAAGTGGGGATAGTAATGGCGCAATTGAGCCAGTCGCCGTAAAGAAGATGTACCGATAATGGCACCTTCGGGTAATGTTTCGAGTTGTTTATCTTTGTGTCGTTCGTGAACGACTAGGGCATCGGCGGGATTTTCGCGTTCGGTAATGCAGCCGAGCATTAAACCTTCAGGTAAGTTCGTGGGTAAATCCTTGAGAGAATGCACTGCAAAATCTGTCTCGCGATTGAGCATCCCCACTTCTAATTCTTTCGTAAAAAGTCCTTTATCGCCTATTTTGGCAAGGGCGACATCGAGGATTTTGTCACCTTTTGTGGACATTGTCTCTATTTCAAAAGTACGATCGGGATGATGCTTTTGAAGTTCGGCTTGCACCCAGTGGGTTTGCACTAGAGCCAGTTGGCTTTTACGAGAACCAATACGGATAGTGCGTTGGGGGATTGACACAGTTGCAGTCATGGAATCGATCTAAGGCAGTAAAGAGGGTTTTCTATAGACTCGATCTAGATTACTACTGCGTGGTAACAGTCGATACATTACTTTAACGAATGTAACAGTATTTCTCGAGAAAGTGCCCGATTTGTTGATATAAAAATTAACACGAAAATAAGCAAAACTATGCAGTAAACTCGCGATAAAATTTAGAACTGTAGCCATAACTGTTAGGACAGCCGGAGTTCGCCAAGCGTATTTCTCTCCCCCATCACCCCATCACCCCATCTAGACCTAAGCTTGCTTCTGAACCCCCATCCGAATTTCCGAGCAAAACGATGCATAACTCGAGCCATCGGCGTGTTGGATGGTGCTCGTTCGCTCCCGTAAATTCGGACTGGCAAACCAGAGGCGTTCTTCGATTTTCAAGGCATCGGACTCGAGAATTAAAGTCAGCGATTCATCAGAATTCATCGCGTAACGACCCGATAGCGGCGGTTCTCCCGATGTATTGGCCTGTCGCAAGAGTTTTCCGATCTGGGCATCCTCAGTATCGGCGATCGCCACCAGTAGTGCCGACCCGGTTTCTTTAGCAGAACTCGCACCCACCGTCCCTTCCCATTTCGTCTGGAGACCGCATAGTACTGAATCTGGGGAAAGCTGGCTCTGTTGGCATAAGGCGATAACCGCTGAGTCGCTCGCGGTAAGTAACTCGACGGATAGTTGCGACTGACCGGCTTCCAACTCTTGGGGGGGAAGGGAGTGACTCGTGCGTTGCGAAAACCACTTACCCGCACATTGCTTGAAAAATTCTATTGTCTGCATCAAATATTGAACTGCTGAATGTCTCAAGTTATTCTATACATCGATCGCGATCGCCTTGGTATAATTAGGGCTGAAGCCGCCACACCATCACAGCCCAAAGGCGATGAACGAACTACGATTGCTAATCATTACCATCCCCAGTGCCTTCGGGATTTTTGCAACTCTCGAATTTTTCCAATTTCTCTACCGCCAAGCGCAATCCGAATCGCGACCGTCACCCGAAACTGAAGACCGATTGGTGCGCGAAGCCGAGCAACTGCGCGATCGCCTCATCAAAATCGAACGACTGACGTTTCAGCAATACTTAAAAGCACCAGACACGCAAACCTTACAACTGAGTCGCGCTCGCCTAGAACAAGTTCGCCAACTCTATCACAAAGCCGAACACCGCTATCAACGTCGGGCGGCGCAACAGGAACTTCACGAAACCCTAGAGTCGTTTGCCGTGAGTTGAGCTCGATCGCGGCATTACCTGACCCATTTCCAAACAATCGGTTATTACTTATTACTTCTTCTGTCTTCTGTCTTATCTTCTACCTTAATCGGCAGCGCCTGGTCTAAACACGAAAAACTCATCACATCTTGTGGCGTTTGCTCGGAAGCATTGAGATTGGAGTCAACAACCCCCGCAATTTTGAGAGCTTTCGTGACCAACTCCGAACAAAATAACGCCGAGACCGATTCCCGATTTTCCCATTTCCAGCGATCGAAAATATCTAATCCCGCCCCCATCACTTGAACGCTATCGTAGCGCACTTGCTGGTTGTGAGTTTGCCGCAACCACGCCTGCATCTCCTCTTGACCTTCTTGAGGTAACGGTTGTTTGAGGGGAGCCCACCAAACCGAACCATCGTACATCATGATTCGCTTGGACAGCCAATGTAATTGAACTCCTTTGATCAACTGCGAGTTGGTCGCATCGACACCGTCTGTTTCGGTGGTGGATTCGATGAGGAGAACGCTATCGCCAAATCCCCCCGGCAATCGAGCGTTTAACACCAGTCCGACGTGAGAATAAATCGAACCGGTTGCCCATTTAATCACAGAAGAAAAGCCTGCATTACCGGAAAACCCAATCACATCCCCTGTTTTCATCTGAGGGCGATACTTTTCGTATAAATCTAACGGGCTTTGGGTTCTATATCTCATAGGAAAAGGGTGAGCTGGAGCGATCGAGACCGTCTCGATTGAGTTTACTACATCTGGCGATCGATGGGGAGGAGGACTGGGCGCTAGGGAGGCAGCGGTCGGACCCCGCGTCGGGAGGCTTCTGGAGAAGTGAATGGACGAAGGGACAATAGGTGTATTCCTTCTTCTCCCCATTCCCCGTTCCCGATTCCCCGTTCCCCGTTCCCCGTTCCCCATTCTCATCAGAGACTGTAAAAAATACCCATTGGTCCTCAAATCGTGTAAAGATTTATTATCGATAGAACCGGGAAAAATATGGAGAATTTCAGTTCGATCGAAGGATTCGCGATCGCCGCTTGGGCAGTCAGTTCGTTGCTGTGGGCAGAGGTCGTGCGAGATATTTATCACGTGATTTGTCATCGAATTCCGGCACTATATCGCTGGCATGGATGGCACCATCGCGTATTTCGCAAAGATCTCACCCCCTTCAACGATCGGATCTATCGGCAAGCTCAGTGGCGGCATGATTTGCCCGAGTCCTTAGTGATGCTGGTGATGGGGTTGGGATTCTGGGCCGTAGCGCTGCAATTCTCCCCAACTTGGCATTGGGCGGCCCTTACCGGAATTCTGTATACTGGGACCTTTATCTTCGGCGCACTGGTTCGGGGATGGGGTTTTGAGTGGGCCCACGAACTGACGGATATCACCCATCTACCGGGACCGTTTCCTTCTCCGCCCGCCCAGTGGTTCGTTAACCGCCAATATCACTGGCGACACCATTTCGATAACCAAGACGCCTACTTTTGCGGGGCGCTCACATTTGTAGATCGACTTATGGGTACTGCACTATCGCTTAAAGGGAAAACCATCGCCGTTACCGGGGCTTCAGGAACCTTGGGCAAGGCATTGTTGGTACACTTGCGTCAAGCTGGGGCCAAACCAGTTGCCCTCACATCCAGTGCCGAAACCGTAACGGTTACCCTCAATGGAGAGAGTATGAGGATTCCCACCGTTCGCTGGAAAATCGGCAACGAAACCGAATTGGCGCAATTCCTGGAAAAAGTCGATATTTTGGTTCTCAACCACGGGATTAACGTCCATGGGGAACGCACCGCAGATGCGATCGAGCGATCGTATCAAGTCAATGCCCTTTCGGGTTTTCGGTTGATGGAACTGTTCCTCGCCACTGTCCGCACCAATAAAGACATCGCCTGTAAAGAAATTTGGGTCAATACCTCCGAAGCAGAAGTCTCCCCAGCATTCAGTCCCCTCTACGAACTGAGCAAGCGTACCATGGGAGATTGGGTAACCCTGCGGCGATTGGATGCCCCCTGTATTATTCGCAAGCTGATTTTAGGACCGTTTAAAAGCAATCTCAATCCCATTGGTGTGATGTCAGCGGATTCCGTCGCTCAGCAAGTGGTGAAGGGGGTGCAACGGGATACTCGTAATATTATCGTTACGATTAATCCCATCACCTGGATTGCATTCCCCATCAAAGAATTTTGCGTGTCGTTGTACTTCCGGCTGTTCAGCCAGTCGGCGAGCACCGCGCCTGGACCCGAGGTTCAGCCAGTGGCAGCGAATCGCGATCGTTAATCGATCGGGGTTTGAGGGTCGCGACAAGAAACAGAACGAATGTAAAACCATCGCATGAGTGGTGGGGGACGTTATGATATCCCGTGTAATCTTAAGTTCGGTCACCACATCAGTTGGGTATCGCGATCGCAACAGCCAGACGAATTAGGAGACTCGTGAAGGAGGGCTTCGAAGGGGGCAAGGCTAGCTCTCGCCAGAAGAATACTGGTGATGCTGGTGATGCTCAGACTGTCCTCAGCTCATGGAATGCAGCCATACCATGGGTGACAAGCGGCACACCAGCTCAACCGATCGCTCATGCCCCACATTCAGTCCTCTCAACCGTTTACCCATCTTGAATTTGAGCTGGGGCAGTCTATCGACCCAGAATGTTATACTGCTACATAACTCCCGTGCAAACAGGGTCGCGGGCGATCGAGATCGGGCGTGCATCTGACAGACACCCACCGTGTCCAACCCTTCAAAACGTTCCATCCGCCATCCGATTCGCTGAATTTCCAGAATTCCCGATACTTCTTGCGTATAACATCACAAGGCACATATGGTGTCTGGTGCGAACTTGAATTGCTGCTAACAAGGTTTCATACCGTTTGGGCGGGTTCAAATTAGACGATGCTTACCCTTCTTCCAGGTTATCAAATTAGTTTTTTAGTCTACGAAAGTACGACTTCTTTTATCTATCAGGGATATCGAGAACAAGACGATCGCCCCGTCGTCTTGAAAGTTCTCAAACCCGACTATTGTAATGCTCTCGAACTCGAACGATACCAACGAGAGTACAGCATTACACGTCGCCTCAACTTTGAGGGGATTATTAAAGCGTATACCCTCGAAAAATACCAAAATACGTTAGTGATGGTTTTTGAGGATTTTGGTGGAAAGTCCTTAAAAGCTTTAAGAAAACAACGAGAGTTTACCCTCTCCGAATTTTTGACGATCGCCATTCACATTGCCGAAATTTTGGGACAGGTTCACTCGGCGGGTGTCATTCATAAAGATATTAACCCCTCGAATATCTTATTTGCGCCCGAGTCCGGTCAGGTGAAATTAATTGACTTCGGGATTTCGAGCGGGATGAGCCGCGATCGCCTTCCCATCCCCAATCCCCAAGGTCTTGAAGGAACCCTAGCTTACATGTCTCCCGAACAAACCGGTCGTATGAATTGGGAGATCGACTATCGTACGGACTTCTATTCTTTGGGAGTCACCTTCTATGAATTGCTGACGGGAACGCTACCTTTTAAAACCAAAGATGCGATGGAATTGGTACACGCCCACTTAGCCATCGCCCCCACTCCCCCCCACAAAATCCGTCCGGACTTGCCGCAACCGGTTTCGGAAATCGTCATGAAAATGTTGCAAAAAACCCCAGACGATCGCTATCAAAGTGCTTGGGGAATTCAAGCCGATTTAGTACTGTGTTTAATGCAACTCGAAGCCACGGGACTGATTGAAGATCTCGTGCCAGGGGAAAATGACGTGACCCACAATTTTCATATTCCCACCCGGTTGTACGGTCGAGAGCGAGAAGTTCAAACGTTACTCGCAGCTTTCGATCGCGTAGTGTCTCCCCCGGAGAATCCCACTGCATCCCCCGGACGGCCCGCCGCACTTCCCCAACACTCCGTCTCCCCGGCTGTCGCCTCGAACGTCTGTGCTCGTACCCCGCCATCGACCACCGAATTCATGCTGGTGTCGGGATATTCGGGGATGGGAAAATCGGCTTTAGTGGCATCGATGTACCGACCCGTCTCTCAACGAGAAGGATACTTCATTGCTGGAACCTACGATCGACAAAGCCAAGATCGTCCCTTCTCGGCAATCATTGCCGCCTTTGGAGATTTAGTCCGCCAACTGTTAACGGAAACGGAAGCTCAACTTGCCCGATGGCGAGAGAAGCTCGCGGCTGCATTGGAGGAAGAAGGGCAGATCGTTATCGATGTCATTCCCGAATTGGAACTGATAATTGGCGAGCAACCTCCCCGACCTCCCCTCGAACCAGAAGCCGAACGAGAGAGGTTTGCCAACGTCTTTCAATCCTTCGTTCGCGTATTTTGTTGCAGTTGCGCTCCCATCGTCCTGTTTCTCGACGATTTGCAATGGGCCGACGATACCAGTCTCGAACCCATTGAAAGGCTTTTGAGCGATCGAGAAATTCAACACTTACTGATCGTGGGAGTTTATCACACCAATGAAGTGGGGGCGACCCATCCGCTGATGGCATTACTCGATCGGGTGGGCGATCTCCCCTGTGCGGTGACGGAACTCGAACTCGAACCCCTCGAACTCGAACCCCTCGTCCAATTGATTGCCGATACCCTCCACAGCGACGAACGAGCGGTCAAACCCTTAGCGGGTCTGGTTCGATACAAAACCAACGGGAATCCCTTTTTCATTCGAGAATTTTTGAAGACTCTCTATGCAGAAAAGTTACTCGTTTTTGATGAAGAATCCATCGGTTGGCAGTGGGATATGACCCAAATAGAGGGGATGGGGATTACGGAGAACGTCGTGGGATTAACCATTGCCAAGTTAAACACCCTACCGGACACCACCCAAATCTTATTGGGGTTAGCTGCATGTATGGGCAAGTATTTCGATCTCCATATTATTGCGGCAATTTCCCAAAAATCCGTGTCGAGCGCCTTTCAAAATTTGATGCCGGCCCTAGTGGAAGGATTGGTTCAACCCATCTCGGAAGTGAGTTCGAGTTTGGCAAATTCTCGCGATTCTTCGGTGTTGATCGCCCAATATAAGTTTTTGCACGATCGCGTTCAACGCGCTGCCAGCGCTCGCCTCGATGAAATGACGAAAAAGCGGATTCGGTTTCAAATCGGCAAAACGCTTCTCGAACGAGTTCGAGAAGATCGGCGCTCCCAAATGCTCTACGAAATTGTCGATCACTGGAATGCGAGCTTCGAGGCGATCGGCGATGGCAAAGATAAAATTGAGCTCGTGGCGTTAAACTTAGAAGCTGCCCGCAAAGCCAAAGATGAAATGAGATACGACTTAGCGCTCGAGTATCTTATTTCTGGTATTCAAAGCGCTCCCGAAGAAATTTGGATCTCGGAGCGCTCGCTCGCATTTGCCATTCATAAAGAGCGAGCCAAAATTGAGTATCTCAATGGGAATTTAAAACAGTCGCAAATTTTAGTGCGGTATTTATTCGATCGAGCCAAATCTCCCATTGAAAAAGCCGAGTTTGAAAATATTTTAATCGCCCAACATACCTTGGAGTCCAAGTACGATCGCTCCATCGAACTCAGTCTGAAAACCCTAAGTTCTCTAGGCGTTGACCTGCTCGTATCTAATCTAGATTCGTTTCTCGAAGAAGAATTCTCTAAGATAGAAAGCCAACTGGCTATCGGGGAGATCGATAAATTACAAGAGCTGCCGGTGCTCTTGAGAATTGATATCGCCACGGTGATGAAGTTATTGCGCAGTTTAGCGACCCCGGCATTCTTTCAAAATCGATCGCTGTTTGCGGTTGCCACCCTTAAAGCCATCGAGCTTTCCCTAGAATACGGTCGCTCTCCCGAATCGATCGCCGCATACGCTTCCTACGGCATTTTGCAAAATACGATCTTCAACAATCCCGTTCGCGGCTTTCAAATTGCCACTTCTGCCGTAGAGTTGAGCGATCGCACGAACGCTCCGGCTCAAAAGTGCGAAGCCTCGATGAAACTCGCAACGTATCTGATGCCCTGGGTGAAACCGCTCCGGCAGAGTTTGAGGGTATTTGAGGTGGGTTACCGAGTGGGAATTGAGGCAGGAGCGCTGCAATTTGCCGGATATGCCATTGCCTATAAACTTTTAACGTTATTCTATGCCGGGACGAATCTCGGCGGGATTTTATCAGAAATCCCACAAGTTTTAGGGGTGTGTCAGAAAGCTCAAAATCTATGGGCGATGGATACCATTGCCGGGCTGAAGTTTCCCCTTCTCAACTTATGCGGGCAAACTCAAGATCGTTGGGCATTTCAGAACTCAGAAATGGGAGAACTAGACTATTTAGAAACCTGTCAACAACATCAAGGTATTACTTCTATTTGTATCTATCAGATTTACAAGCTGCAAATTCTCTACCTGTACGGTTGCTATGACGAAGCTCTAAATGCAGCGATCGCCGCTCGGGAGCATCTAAGGGTCATCGAGAGTACGATGTCGGTGGCGGAGTATCACTTTTTCTACGGCTTGACGCTCGCAGCCCTGTATCCTTCCGCAGACAAGTCCCAGCAACGCAAATATTGGCAAACCCTAGAAGAAATTCAAAACAAGCTTGAGCGTTGGAGCGATGGCTGCCGGGAAAATTTCGAGCATAAGTGGCTGCTGCTGTCGGCAGAAATGGCTTGGACGTCCGGTGATATCCTAGAAGCGATCGAACTGTACGATCGCGCGATCGCCTCAGCTAAAGAAAACGAATTTATTCAACACGAAGCCCTCGCCAACGAACGAGCGACGAAGTTTTGGCTCGCACGCGGGAAAGAAAAAATCGCTAGTCTCTATCTCAACGAAGCCTATCGCGGCTACCAACGTTGGGGATCCTCTCGAAAAGTTGAAGAATTAGAAGAAACCTACGCTTATTTGCTCGCACCCCCTCCCATCGATCCTCCCTTTCGAGATCCCCTGACCCCGAACTCGAAATTGAAGTCTTCAATGACGGTGACCTTTAATTCAACTCGAACTCGGGCGGGATCCCTAGATTTAGCAGCCGTCACCAAAGCCGCTCAACTGCTTTCGGGAGAGATCGTTTTAAGCCAACTGCTCGATAAGTTGATGCATACGATCGTCGCTAACGCCGGTGCCACCACGGGATTTTTGATGTTGGAACGGGATAAACAGTTAATTGTTGAAGCCATTAAAAGTGTCGGTTCCGACACCGTTGCCTTGCAGCAATCGATTCGGGCCAACCAAATCGATCGTTTACCCATGTCGGTGATTAATTACGTGGCCCGAACCCACGAAAATGTTGTCTCGAGCGATCCGGCCGCAGAGTCTGCTTTTGCAACAGACCCCTACATCCAGTTGCACCAACCGAAATCGATCCTGTGCGCGCCGATTCAAGGTCAGGGCAAGTTGATCGGACTCGTTTATCTGGAGAATAACATTACCTCCGGCGCGTTTACTGACGATCGCCTGGACGTCTTGCTACTCCTGTGCGCTCAAGCGGCGATCGCCCTAGAAAATGCCCGCTTGTACCACGATCTCCAGCAGTCGGAAATGCGCGAACGAGAACGGGGGCGCGAGCTAAAACAGTCCCTCAAAGACCTCCAAGAAGCCCAACTCAAACTGGTTCAGGGAGAAAAAATGGCAACCTTAGGTCAGTTGGTGGCCGGAGTTGCCCACGAAATTAATAACCCCGTTGGGTTTATTGCCGCGAATATCAGCCACGCCCAAGGATATGTTGAAGATTTAAACAGTTTGCTCGAACTGTATCAAGATATTTATCCCGAACCCGCACCCGAGATTGTCGATGAAATTGATAGTATCGATCTCGATTTTATTCTCGAGGATTTACCCAAAATTATCGGTTCGATGAAAGTCGGCACCGATCGCATTCGCCAGATTAGCAAATCCCTAACCACCTTTTGCCGCAGCGATACCTCAGCCAAAGTCTCTGTCAATCTGAATGAAGGCATCGACAGTACGTTGATGATTTTAAAACATCGCTTGAAAGCCAACGATCGACGCCCTGAAATCGAGATCGTTCGAGAATACGGTCACCTGCCGACGGTCAGTTGCTATGCGGGTCAACTCAACCAGGTGTTCATGAATATCCTCGCCAACGCCATCGATGCCTTTGACGAATTGAACGAACATCGCACCTACGCCGAAATCAAAGAGAATCCCAATCGAATTACCATTACAACAGAACTCAACGACCTCGGAAATCGGGCGATCGTCCGCATCGAAGATAATGGCAAGGGGATGACGCCCGAAGTTCAGCAACAAGTCTTCGAGCATCTATTTACGACCAAACCCGTCGGTAAGGGAACGGGTTTGGGGTTATCGATCTCGCGTCAAATCGTGATCGAAAAACATGGCGGTCAGTTAAACTGTTACTCAGCGCCCGGAGAAGGCACTCAGTTTGCCATCGAGATTCCCCTCTCTTAACGTCAGTTTTGGATGGTTGTATCCGGCAAGGGTTGGAAACGGAAAAAAGTTAAGCTTGTGTGCCACTTGTCAAGGGGAATAGGGTGTGGAATGTGGAGAATAGTACGCGAGTTGGTTGCGAGTTGGATCGTGGATCGGTCATCGGAAACAGTTTAGATCTGAAGAGTCAATCGAGAGACAAAACTAAATATGGGGCTTGACAAACGAGCAGTTTTCTCTGTCTTGCACCAATACCCGACACCCCACACCCATTGGTGAAAGGTTAAGCAATTTTGCCAGATGTCAAGTCGATCGTATCGAACCGTTCAACCCCTTCTAAACTAAGCTTTCCGACGATTTCTCTCTTGTACGCAGGGGGTATGGGGGAGGCGTTTGGTCCCCCAGCGGGAGGGCGGAGCAAAGCGGAGGGGGACCAAAGCGGAGGGTTGGGGGGTCTCCCCCCAATTCCGGGTTTTCGGTCGATTATTGACGGGTTGACAACGTGAATACAGCCTTAACCTTTCACCAATGCCCCACACCCTACCCCCACCCGACACTTTTTATCCCGAACTGACATTCATATCGCTTTGCTGCCAAAGCCCACCTTCACAGGTATCCTCATTGATGTGGCTGTGGCGATTTCCCTCAAAGTGAGTCGTATCACCCCACTTCACTCTAAAGTGACCCCCAAAGTGACCCAATTCGATGGAAAATAGGGTAAGCTCAATGAGCGCTTAGAGTTTTCCTCTTTTGTTGTGGGGTGTCACCGTCTCCCTCTCCCATGGAGCGAGTGCTCAAAGAAAGTATCGAGTTATATTTGGGACAGCGTACCATCGCTTTCTCGATCTGTTTTAGAAAAAAGATGCGGCATGTCTTCGTCACAGCGTTGTTAATCGATCCACAACCCGTGGGGAGGAGTATTTACTTTGGAGGCTAGTCAATCCGATCGCTTCAATCGAGATGACGATCGACTTCTGTTTGCAGAGGAAACCGAAGATCGAAGTGTTCCCCAAGACTACGAAGAACGGCCTTGGAAAGTTTTGATTGTCGATGATGACGAAGAAGTTCATAAGATTACTAAATTAGCCTTAAAAGACTTGACATTTGAAGATAAACCCCTTCGATTTTTGAGTGCGTATTCAGGTAAAGAAGCTCAAGAGTTAATTGCCGCTCACCCAGATATGGCCATTGTTTTACTCGATGTGGTGATGGAAACCGAAAATTCTGGGCTAGAAGTCGTCGAATACATTCGCAATGTCTTAGGAAATCAACTGGTTCGCATCATTCTCCGAACGGGACAGCCGGGACGGTTGCAGGAGAATTTGATTGTCTTGAAATACGATATTAACGATTACCGAACGAAAACGGAACTGACGGTTCAAAAGCTATTTACAACGGTGGTGACCTCTTTGAGAACCTTTAGCGTTTTAATCGGCATGACGTAGAAATTTGGAGGGGTTAGACGAACGAAAGTTTGGAGAAAATGTCAATTCGTTCCTCGCCACGACCCTCTCACAACAATCGAACGAAACCGCCCATGGAATTCGGAGATCGACGAGATCGCCCTCAAAGCTGCTATAATCACGCCTGGGTTGCCTACCAATTACACCGAAATTGATGTTCGATCGCCCTTTGTTTTCGTCTGTTGCTGCCTGTGGCATAGCAATCGCGGCACTCGCATCCCCGGCTTCCGCCCAGACTCGATTCAACGATATCCAAGGACATTGGGGGCAAGCCTGTCTGCAAGAGTTGGGAGATCGTCGCATCCTCAACGGTTATCCCGATGGCAGCTTTCGCCCCAATGCCCCGGTGACGCGAGCGGAATTTGCCACCATCCTCGATAGCATATTCTCCAGGCGAGACCCCGTTCGAGAGGCGATCGAATTTGCCGATACTGACGGACATTGGGCTGCCATTGCCATTACTGGCGTTTACGAACGGGGATTTCTCTCCGGTTACCCCAATCGTCGCTTCGAGCCGAACCAAAACATTCCCCGCGTTCAGGCCTTAGTGGCTTTAGTCAACGGTCTTAAATACGTCCCCTCCCAAAAAGACATCCAACTCACCCTCACTCGCGCTTTTACCGACGCGGCGGATATTCCCAGTTACGCCACCGAAGCCGTCGCCGCTGCCGCAGAACGCCGGATGGCGATTAACTATCCCGATGCCACTCGCCTCGAACCCAATCGCAGCGCCACCCGAGGGGAAATTGCCGCGATGTTGTGTCAGTCTCTGGTGGAAATGGTGCCCGATGGGGCGATCGCCAGCGAGTACGTGACGACGGTTTCCCTGCCGGAGATTCGGGGGGTATGGATGACGAATATCGATAGCGACGTCCTGTTTTCCACCGAAAAGCTCAAAGCGGGTTTAGAGCGGTTGGCAGCCCTTAATTTTAATACCATTTACCCCACGGTTTGGAACTGGGGGTATACCCTGTATCCGAGCGAAGTTGCCGAAGCCACCTTCGGACGTTCCCTCGATCCCGAACCGGGATTGCAGGGTCGGGATATGCTCGCCGAGGCGATTAAAGAGGGCGATCGCTTGGGATTGCGGACCATCGCCTGGTTTGAATTCGGGTTTATGGCCCCCTCCTATTCCGAAATTGCCCAACGCTATCCCGAGTGGATTACCAGCCGCAGCGACGGCACCCAAACGAAAATGGAGGGCGAGCACGAACGGGTTTGGTTCAACCCCTGGCACCCGGAAGTCCAGGAGTTCATCCTCGATTTAGTGGTGGAAATTGTCACCAACTACGATGTGGATGGCATTCAGTTCGACGATCATATGGGTTTGCCTTCGGAGTACGGCTACGATGACTTTACCGTTGCCCTCTACCGCAGCGAACACGACGGCAAAGACCCACCCACGGATACCAAAGACCCGGATTGGCTGAAGTGGCGGGCGGATAAAATTACGGAATTTATGACCCGCGTCTTTCGCGCCGTTAAGGAGATAGATGAAGATTGCATCGTCGCCTTATCCCCCAATCCCCAAAACTTTGCCTACACCGAATTCCTCCAAGATTGGCGCACCTGGGAACGTCGGGGATTGGTGGAAGAAATTATGCTGCAAGTGTATCGCGACGATCTCGATCGCTTCGCGCGGGAATTGGAAGCCCCGGAGGTAGAAGCTGCCCGTCAAAATATTCCCCTGGGCGTGGGGATTTTAACCGGCTTGAAAAATCGTCCCGCATCTCTCGATATCATTCAATCTCAAGTGGCGATCGCCCGCAGCCGCGGTTTGGCGGGGGTATCGTTCTTCTTCTACGAAAGTTTGTGGCGTTGGACCACCGAACCGGTTGCGGAACGGGAGGAAGCACTCAGAACCCTGTTTCCCACCTTTGTCAGCGCGCCGGATGTTCTTGAGGATTGAGACGCAATTCACTTGGGTTCATTAGCGCAGCACCCGAGTATGTTAAAAGTTCTAAGTTTTACGCACAGCAAGCCATGTCATCAACGCGACACTCTGCTGACCCGCAGCAGGCCTTACCGTTTTTTGATTGAGCAAGTTGACCGAGATAGGTTGATTCGGCAAGGTAGAAAGCAGTAAACCGTTCTTCAAAATCTTCCGGTACAGACTTTGTCGCGATTCCTGTATCCAGGAGATTTCGCTGCCACTGTTTCACCTTGGGAAAAACTTTCAGAAAATCATAACCAGAGTACTGTTCTATAATAGCGGCCCGATGAAGTAACGGTAGCCATGCAATGTCGACCATGCTCAAGTCATCACCCTTGGCATATCGACCTTCCCCAAGCTTTGTCTCAATTTTTCCAAACGCTTTAGATAGCTTGGTCGCGCGTTCTTCAAGGGTTTTTGCATCTGGGCTTCGTTGTGTAGTGCATTGTACTAAGTAGTTCTTTGATGCTAAATAAGACCACGCACGGTCTTGGGCTTTTTGAACCGCATTATTAGATGAAAGCGGCGTTCCCACCACTTCGTCGAGATACTCCACGATGGCATCAGATTCAAACAGAATATCACCGTCATCGGTGATGAGAATCGGAACTTGTGCATTCGGGGAAATATCTAAAAACCACTGTGGCTTGTGACTGAGATCGATATATTCAATGTCGTAATCACTGCTCTTTACCTCCAACAGAGCTGTAACCCGCTGCACAAATGGACAGATTTTGAAGCTGATGATTTTCATAGCTCAGGCTCCCGATCGCGATCTCCACTGGCATTTATAGCCACTGCCAAACCCATTCGGACATCGCAAGGGCGATCGGGGGAAAGACCCCGGTAAGATGATTGAAGAGTCCTAATGGTCGTGACGATGGCTAGATGTGGATGTACTGGTACTATAACTAGTATATTTCAATATTTCAAGAATTATTGAAGTATGGAACGAATTGAAGCGTTACAAGCGATAAGAGCCTTATCTCAAGAAACTCGGCTCGATATTATTCGATATCTCGTTCAGTGTGGTGAAGAGGGTGCAGCCGCTGGTCAGATTGGGAAGGCGGTTGGAGCCAGTGCATCTCGAATGTCATTTCATTTGTCAGCACTCGAGCATGCAGGTCTTGTCTCATCTGAACGCCAGTCACGACATATTATCTATCAAGCGAACTTTACATCCCTTGGAGGACTGATCTCTTTTCTGCTAAATGATTGTTGTGGCAATCATCCTGATATTGCAGCTTGTTGCCTTCCTGGTGAGAACTGTTGCTAAGTTGACACAATCGAGGAGACCGATCTATAACCGATTGGTTAAGAATCGCCGTATAATTTCGCTCACTTCCACAGCCATCCGGGCGTCGAGTTCCACAGCTTCTCGATCGATATTCCCCAGGGCTTTAGCCGCCCGCAGAGTCATTGCCAGGGATTTAACCCCATCGCCATCATCTAACTGAAGGAAGCAAGTATAGGCAATTTCCGTGCGCCGGCGAGAATCGCTGTAGCCGTAGCCGACTTTGGAGAGGATGACGGGGGTGCGGATGCGCTGCTGCCATCCCAATTCTTCGATCGCCACATCCACGTATCGGGCAATATCTTTACCTCCCGATCGCGCGAACAGTTCTAAGTTATCCGATCGCATCCCCGGCAATCGGGCATCCTTCGGGAGGCGATCGTGCCATCCCGCCATTGCCATCAAGCGGGTGAGGGCATAGGCCGTTAACAGGTTTTCCCCTGGTTGGGAGGCGCGGGTTTTCTTTTCCCGAGAGGGTTTGACGAGGATGCGATCGCCTTTACCAATCGTCGGGGCGCCGATTATCGGATCTTCTCCGTACAACCCCCGAAAATTCAGATCGCGATTTCCGCTAATATTTTTAACCCACAGTTCGAGATCGGTGTAGTGTTGAAAGCATTTAAAGGTGGCAGCAAGGGCATTAGAACTGGCAATTTGTTCGTCGTAAGTCATCACCCCATCCATCGCCTGACTTAACTCGAAACTGCGATCGCCATCTCCCAGGCAAGCCTCTCTGGCATCTTCTTCTAAAGTGCAAAGTAAATTGAGGATAGGAATAATTTTGGTCGTACTCCAAAACTGCACTTTATTGAGGGCATTTCGTCCCAACCAACGTGCTTTAAATGGACCCCCTGCGGTGCCGCCGATGCATATACAGGCTTCTTGAATTTCTGGATGGAGAAACTGCAATTGGGTCTCATCAATCTCCGGGAGTTCGCCTAATGTGGGAAATTGGGGCGCGCCGGCAATCGCTAAGGCAATCTTTCGCTTTAAGCGTTGGGGATATTCTTCAACGTGCCCTCCATAGGGAGAGCCTTCAATTCCTCGATCGAGGAACGCCATTCGATAGGCATTAAATCCAGCTTCTGCTTGCAAGCAACTCGTATAAATTTGCGATCGCGTTTTTGAATTGCTTTCAAGGCGAATGAGACTCGATTTTGAGTTTCTTAAATTCCCGATAGGATTTTTATTTCGAGAACTTGAGTTTTTAGATGTGGGGCAAAAACTAAACAATTCTCGAATCAAACCTGCAATCCAGTCAATGATAAATTGAATCATGTTCGATCGCAATTTTGGCATTCAAATCTTGGTAGAATTATACCATTAACGCTTCCGTGCTGCTAAACGACGCTAAACTCTCCATAGAAGGGAAAAGCGGAAGGAAAATTTACCCACCAATTCAATGGGTGAGAACCGAAAAAGCTGCACGTCGCGTCACGATCTTGGTAATGAGGTTTCAGTTATGGCTTTGGGTCATTTGGTAGAGGGTCAGTGGGTGAGCGATCGCGAGCAAGAGGACGAAAAAGGCAGATTTATCCGTCCGAGTACCACCTTTCGCCATCGCATTACCGCTGACGGCAGCAGCGGCTTCCCAGCCGAGGCGCAGCGCTATCATCTCTATGTCAGCTATGCCTGTCCCTGGGCGCACCGAACCCTGATTATGCGGGCGTTGAAGGGCTTAGAATCGGCCATTGGAGTGTCCGTCGTCGATCCGTACATGGGGGAAGATGGTTGGTTTTTCTCCGAGGAACCCGGATGTACTCCCGACTCCGTTAACGAAGCCAAATACCTCTGGCAAATCTATACCAAAGCCGACCCCAACTATACGGGGCGAGTGACAGTTCCGGTGCTGTGGGACAAGCAAACCCAGACCATCGTCAATAACGAATCTCGGGAAATTATTCGGATGTTCGATACGGAATTTGATGCGATCGCCGAACGTAATCTACACCTAGTTTCCGAAGATTTATCCGACAAAATTGAAGAAACGATCGATGCCATTTACCAACCCATTAATAACGGCGTTTATCGAGCGGGATTTGCCACGACTCAGGCAGCCTATGAAGAAGGGTTAACTGATTTATTTAAAGCCCTAGAATCTTGGGATGAGATTCTCAAAACGCAACGATATTTATGCGGCGATCGCCTCACGGAAGCCGACATTTGTATGTTCACCACCCTGTTGCGCTTCGATGCCGTTTATTACGGTCATTTTAAATGTAACTTGCGCCATCTTTGGGACTTTGAAAATCTCTGGAATTATCTCAAAGACATTTACCAGCAACCGGGGGTGAAAGCCACCTGTCATTTCGACCATATCAAACAGCACTATTACAAGAGTCATAATAAAATTAATCCCACCGGCATCGTCCCCAAAGGTCCCATTTTAGATTTAGATTCCCCCCACGATCGAGATCGCCTTGCATGAAGTCTTTTAGGGAATGGAAAAAGACGGTTTCATCGATTGTGTAAATCAACCAGCGTGCTACTATATCCGTCGTTAGTACGCAAGTCTGTTAAAAGCTGACGGCTGACAACCGATCGCTGAATACTGACACCACCGTTACACTACAGTGGCGAGTGCGGGCTAGGCAATTCTGTGGGGAACGAAGCGAAGAAAAATCCCCCTCTCCTCTCTTTCAAAAGTGTTGCTACCCGAACCCACAGAGAATTGAACCAACTTTGACGCTGTTCTAAGATAAGAGGAGTCCGTACTACCGTCGCATTGGGTGCGTCAAACGCTCTGCGGCTGCGCGCGGATAAGCCGATCGATCTGCCCAGTTTTTCGTTTTTTTAACAGCACTCAAAAAAATTTACGGTGAACACAACTATGGGATTTTTTGATTCAGACATCGTTCAACAAGAAGCCAAACAGCTCTTTGAGGATTATCAAGCTCTCGTTCAACTCGGCAGCAAGTACGGTAAATTCGATCGCGAGGGCAAAAAGCAGTACATCGAACAGATGGAAGCGATGATGGAGCGCTATCGCATTTTTATGAAGCGTTTCGAGCTATCAGAAGATTTTATGGCTCAGATGACCGTCCAGCAGCTCAACACCCAACTGGGGCAATTCGGGATTACCGCGCAGCAGATGTTCGACCAAATGCACCAAACCCTCGAACGCATGAAGTCGCAAATCGAGACCTAAGAGGTCAGGGGAGTGAGGGAAGAGGAGGAAGGTATTCGTATTCCCCCTCTATCTACGTTCTCCCGTTTCCGTATCCCCAGCTTAGGGAGGATCGAACTGACTGGCTGGGGTAAAACTCTGAGCCGGTTCCGATCCGATCGCTTTGAGCATGAAATCTCGCCACACCGGCGCTACCACTTGACCCCCCGTCGCCCCGTAGCCGAGGGGATAGTAATCATCGTGACCGGCCCAGACTGCCACGGAAAGTTGCGGCGTATACCCGACAAACCAGACATCCCGTTCCGAAGAGGTGGTTCCCGTTTTCCCAGCGGCCGGGCGACCGATATTCGCCGTTTTCGCCGTCCCTCGGGTAATTACCCCTTGCAACACGTCGTTGAGGGATGCTGCCGCCCAGGGATCGAGGACGAGGCGGGGTTTGGGAGTATTATCGAGCAGGACGTTCCCGCCGCTATCGGTCACCTGAACGATAAACGTAGTTTCCGATCGCCAGCCATCGTTGGCAAAAGTGGCAAAGGCCCCTGCCATTTCTAGTGGCGTGAGATCCACCGCCCCCAACGGCAGAGAAATCACCGGATCGATGGGACTCTTCACCCCCAAAATCCGACAAATTTCGATCACTTTATTCAAGCCCACCGTTTGACCCAGGGTAACGGCCGGGATATTGAGGGAAACTTCGAGGGCATTGCGAATTGAGACCGCCCCGGAAAAACCGCCCCCGTAGTTTTGCGGCGAGTAGTATCCATCCCCATCGGGATAGCTGACGGGGGAATCGCTAACGATCGATTCAGGGCCGTAGTCTCCCGAGGCAAAGGCTGCGTAATACACGAAAGGTTTAAACGAAGACCCCGGCTGACGGCGCGCTTGGACGGCGCGGTTGAACTGAGAGGCTTCGTAACTGTATCCCCCGGCCATAGCCTTGACGAAGTGGGTGCGGGGATCGACAGCGGCAATCGCCAGTTGCCCTTGCTGGTAATCGTAATAAATTCCTTGACCGTAGAGAACGTCGTGCCAATAGGCGGCCGTATCCTCGACGGTTTTTTGCAGGGCGGAATCGAAAGTGGTTTGCACCCGCATTCCCCCTTTCACCACCGCATCGCGACCGAAGCGGTCGGTGAGTTCCTGAATCACCGGTTCGGTAACGTAGGGCAGCTTGCTCGTGGGGAAAGAGGTGACGCGACCCAACCCAATCGGCTGTTTGCGGGCGGTTTCCGCTTCTTCAGGGGTCACCCACTGGAGTTCCACCATCCGACTCAACACCAGCGCCTGCCGCTTGCGGGCCGTTTGGTAGTTCACGAAGGGGCTGTACTCTTCTGGGGCTTGAATTAACCCCGCCATCATCGCCGCTTCGCCGAGGGTGAGTTCTTTGGCCGACTTAAAGAAAAAGCTGCGGGCAGCGGTTTCCGCACCGTAGAGGTTGTGACCCCAGTACACTTGATTGAGATACAGCTCGAACAGTTCGTTCTTTTCTAAAATTTGTTCGATCCGGATCGCCAGCACCGCTTCAGCGATTTTGCGGCTAAAGGCTCGTTCTGGGGACAAAAAGAGGTTTTTGACCAACTGCATGGTCAGGGTGGACGCCCCTTCGACGGTTTCTCCTTCCTCCCAGTTCGCTAAAAAAGCCCGTACCACCGCGCTGGGGTTGATGCCGTGGTGGAGATAAAAATGACTGTCTTCGATCGCCAGAACGGCCAACTTCAAATTATCCGAAATTTGATTGAGGGGGACGACTTCGCGGTTGGCTTCGTCATGAATGCTAAACAGCAGCTTGCCATCGATATCGTAGATGTGGCTGGTTTCGGTCGGCACGTAGCTGCGGAGAATTCTCACATCCGGCAAATTCCGGAAACTAATTGCCAGACCGACCAACCCTCCAGCAATCACCGAACTGGCGAGCATCGTAATGCCGAGCACCGTACCAGCGGTTACTTTACTAACAGATTGTACGAACCGGAAAACCCGCATGGGAGTTCCTGGCTTACCTGGTTGAATCGTGTTGACTGACACAGCGACTTGACTTCCTCAACAGATGAACTATACCCGAGGGTAGGATGCGGGGGGACTCTGAATTAGACACACCGAGACGATTGACCTCGAGTGTCGAATCAACAAGACCCGATACCTGTGCGCGGTCGACCGCTGGATCGGGAATCGAAATGCCTTGCAAGGGAGTGAAGCTGGGGGAGCGATCGCTTGCGAAGGATTTTCGATCCAAATCTTAATAATATCTACTTTACTTCATACGCATTCGATTCTAAGCGATAATAGCAGGGATTGCCGATCGCTAATATTGTATGAATACCAGCCTGCCGTGGTTATTTCGGGGAACTGAGGAAATTTTTCCCGACAAACCCGAATCTGACGATCCCACTGAAAATCTCGCCCAACTACTCGCACAAAGCGATCGCCCTCTACGGGTTAAACTCGGAATCGATCCGACGGGTTCGGACTTACATTTGGGTCACAGTATCCCGGTGCGGAAGCTGCGAGCGTTTCAGGATGCCGGACATACGGCGGTGCTCATTATTGGCGATTTTACCGCGCGCATTGGCGATCCCACGGGGAAATCGGAAGTCCGCAAGCAACTCACCCCAGAAGACGTGAAGCGCAATGCGCAAACCTACCTCGAACAGGTACGTCCGATTCTGGATTTCGACACCCCCGGACGGCTGGAAATTCGCTACAACTCTGAATGGTTGTCGAAGCTGGATTTGGCAAAGACCCTAGAATTGCTCTCGACCATGACGGTGGGACAAATGCTGGCAAAGGAAGGGTTTTCCCTGCGCTACGAACAAGGCAATCCCATTTACCTGCACGAGTTTTTCTATCCTTTGATGCAGGGGTACGACTCGGTGGCGGTGGAAGCCGATGTCGAGTTAGGGGGAACCGATCAGAAGTTCAATTTGGCTGTGGGACGGGATTTACAGCGCCATTTCGGTCAAACCCCCCAGTTTGGCTTGCTCTTACCCATTCTCATCGGTACCGATGGAGAACAGAAGATGTCGAAATCCCTCAACAACTACGTGGGGATGAAGGAAGATGCCCTGTCGATGTATTCCAAGTTGGAAAAAACGCCCGATGCATTGGTGGAGCAGTATTTCGAGCTGTTAACCGATCGAGATCTGACCTCCTTGCCGGAGAATCCCCGCGAACGGCAGAAGTTGCTGGGGTTGGATATCGTTACCCAATACCACTCTCCCGAAGCCGCAGTGCAGGCGCAACAGGCGGCAATGACCCTCGTGGGTGGCAGTACGGCAGGAACGGCCGAAGCAGTTCCAGAATTCTCTTTGGGGGGAATCGAGTTTCCGGCGAAGTTATTTTACATCCTCGGCGCGAGTGGGTTGTGCAAAAGTAGCGGCGAGGGACGGCGACAAATTCAGGGGGGTGCGGTGCGTTTGGATGGAGATCGGATCTCGGATGTGAATCTCACTTTTGATTCGCCAGATGCGCTGGCGGGGAAAGTGTTACAGGTGGGGAAAAAACGATTTGCGCGCCTCGTTGCCTAAAAAGAAGATTTTAACGGCTTCAAATTTGAGTTAAATTCGATTAAAGCACGTCCAAAATTAAGTATTTTAACTTAGGTAAATATAGCGATGTTCTATGGCGGTTCGACTGCACGAGCTCGCTCTATTTTTTGGTAAAATTACCTGAAGATCGAGCTTTCCCCAAAGCCGCTCTTTCTGGCTGCATCTTAACCCGAATGCAGGTGGGTTTAGATTCAATGAGACGCTCCCCTGTTCGCGAGTGAGCGATCGCCTATTTTCACAGAACTGGCGACAAACCCGATCGACAAAACACACCCGCTGGCGATCGAAAATTCTCTGCCCACTTTTTGAATGTCGGCAAAGTTGTGGGTTGCCTCCTCACCTTCTACTGGGTTTGCATCACCTGGATATTTTTCCGGGCCACCGATTTGGTCTCGGCTTTGGCTGTGGTTCGATCGTTTGTTTTCTTCGATTCTCCGGGCACTCGGGATTTAGGTGTTGGGGCACTCTGGATTTTTATTCCCTTGGCGCTCGTACATTGGGTCACCTATCGAGGTTCCTTGAGTCATTGGTGGCAACGGATTCCTGCATGGAGTTTTGCTGGGCTCTACGGGGTGTTGGTGGCTCTCGTCGTGCCCTTCGTTCCCCTGGGTTACACTCCCTTTATCTACTTCCAGTTTTAGGGGAGAGCTATCTCTCCAGTCGAGAATGCCGCCACTGCCGCAGTTGTTCCTGGGCCCATTCCGTTTGTCCGGCCCGAACGAGAATTTGTCCGGGATAACCGAAGAGTTCGGGGGGTTTTGTCACATTAATTAAACTGGCAATTAAATCCATCGCCCCGGAACCGGGAAAATGCCGCTCTCCCGATTCACGGGCCGACATTCGTTCGAGATACATCGTCCGTTCGATGTCTTGAACCGATCGAGTTCTATTCATCAGTTCCAGGCACCGATCGAAATCGTGCAAATGTTCGTCGAGCCAGGTTAGATAATACTGGGAAAAGGTTTGGTTTGAGTCGCTCAACCAGCGATCGGCATCGGAAAAGGTCATTACCCTTCCATACTCTTTGCCGTTAACGATTAAAATATTTCGATGACCGCACCCGCATTCAAATAGAGGAATAAATCCAGTCACCGAAACATCCCACAGTTCGAGACCGGCTAAAGATTGAATATCGTCATTATCGAGTAAATCGGGGTAACAATCGTACAATTCTCCTTTCGATCTCGTCTCTAAAATACCGAGTCGAGCAGCGATTTTAAACAAATATTGAGTTGAAATTCGATCGAGTTCTGTGATTTCTAAAGATGATGAGAGTTCGTCACCATGATATTGAATTAAAATCTCTCGATCGGCTTGCCAGTTGAGTGCGATTTGTTGGCGCATGAGAGTTTCTCGCCCGAGAAAGGGATGGGAAACATCGCGATCGCCTTGAAGGCTTAAAAAGCAGTAGTCAGGTCCCGCACCACCGTTGCCAATGTATTTGAGAAAGTGCCGATAGTCTTCTGGTAACTTAACGCCGTACTCTGCCTCAAATTGCTGTAGTTCCGATTCCGACAAACAGGGGTTGAGGTGATATTTGTGAGTTGCCGAACCAAACACGGCAAACTGTCGATCGAGATTGCGGAGGCGATCGAGTTTGGTTTGAATTTCAGCGATAAGAGAATCGGACATGAACACTCAATTTTATTTCTGTCGTCGGAATTTATTTTTCGAGCGTTCGGTAAAATACTCGCCCTAGAAGAAATCCATCGAAAGCGGTTCCAAACCCGCAAAAATTGACGATGCAGCATCAAGCGAGCGATGGTAGCAATTGCGATCGCCACTGCCGATCATCCCGCCATCGGTACTGCGCGTTCGCCCCACCACTGTCCCATATCGTAGATCCCCAAACCCCCTAAAATCTTTCGATCTCGGCGTAAAAGCCGAAAGCTTTCGGCTCCAAGGCGATCGCGGTAGATTTGCTCTTCCTTGGGGGAGGTATTGAAGGCTTGCACGAAAATCTCCCCCAAACTTCGATCGTCTTGCGAGCTGCAGATTCGATCGAAATAAATTTCGACGAGGTAAGGGATATGCGGGGAAATAATAGACCAACTGTAGGGGTCAACGGTTGCATTCCCCGGACAGCAAATTCTTGGCAAGCTCGTATCTGATTCTTTGCAAGTTCCTAAAATTGCAAGTTCCTAAAATGCGTTTAAGCTGCCGGTTCCACCAATAGGGGATCGAGTTGACCCCGACTGTCGAGGGCGTACAAATCGTCGCAGCCGCCGACGTGGCGATCGTTAATGAAAATTTGGGGAACGCTGCGCCGTCCGTCTGAGCGTTCGGCCATCTCGCTTCTAGCCTGTTCGTTGCCATCGATTTTGTATTCGGTATATCGCACTCCTTTCCACCACAGCAGGAGTTTGGCGCGAATGCAATAGGGGCAGGTCTGCCACGTATAAATTTCCACGTTCGCTTTGATGCGCTTTGGGTCGCGTTTCAGAATCGGATTGAGAAAGTCTAACATTTTCGTAAATTGAGTAAAGGATTTTAAATGGAAGTGTTTTTTCCATCCGAGACCGCCACGCTCGTACTCACTGCGTCCCCGAGTCCCCACGTTCCTGAGTTTGTCCGATGCTGCCCGGAAAGGGGAGCCGACTCCGGACAAATTTGGGGCAAGCGAACTTTTTCCACAGAGGGCGTGAACCCCAGCCACTGTAACGAAAGCCGAGCAAACTGTTCCGGGCAGCCGCTAACGCCAAATCGGGTGGGTAACGGATTTCCTTCGCCGCGCAGCCCCAACAAATCCAATTCTCGCGCCGCAGCCTGGGCCAGGGCAATCGCTGGATCGACGAGTTGCACCGTGGGTGGCAGAATCTTCTTCAAAACGGGGGCGAGATGGGGATAGTGGGTGCAGCCGTACACTAACGTATCGATTTGTTGCCGCAGCAGGGGTTGTAAGTACCCTCGGACAATGCGGTAGGTTTCAGGTTCGTAGATTCGATTGCCCTCGACGATGGGGACGAACTCCGGACATCCCACTTCCCAAACCTTTACCGTTTTATCGGCTTCTAGCATAGCCCGTCGGTAGGTTCCACTTTTGGCAGTGGCTGGGGTGGCGATCGTACCGATGCGCCGACCTTGGCCGACAGCAGCTTTTGCACCGGGCAAAATGGGACCGAGGATGGGGAACGCAAACTCCGATCTCGTTGTATCGAGGGCAAGAGCCGCACTGGTATTGCACGCCACGATCGCCATTTTTACCCCCTCTTGCTCCATCATCACCAGAATCTCGCGCATGAACTGCAAAATTTCCGCAGCGGAGCGGGTTCCGTAGGGGAGGCGAGCGGTATCGCCGAAATAGAGGTAGGATTCGTCGGGCAGTTGTCGGTACAGTGCCCGGAGAACGGTGAGTCCTCCCACACCACTGTCAAAAATCCCAATTCGTTTTCGATTGTCGCTCATATATTCGTTTAATGTTCGAGGGCGATCGGGAATCGAGGTCAGATCGAGATTCAGTGGCAAAAATGAACCCATTTGACCGATCTGACCTCAAAACCGAATCGAATAAGTAATTTTGCTGACCTTACCACGGGCTGAACGATTGAGATTGTTTGAGCCAATACTTTCAGCTCCAGACTGGGTCATCGATCGTCTAGATGTCGTTCGCCATTCACGGGATTCCTTTGTTGACCTCAAAGGAGATTTTTGGGGTTGGCTCTCCCCCGCTTCTCCATTCTCGCTCTATGGCGATCGCTTCACCGGTGTTAGCGGATGTATTCACTCGCCAAGAGCGCGATATTCTCTACCATCCACTCAACTTTCGCAAGCTGGACCCGGACAGTATTGGGCAATGTAGGCGAGAATCCCGCGCGCGATCGCCTCCGCCAAAATTTCTTGATACTCCGGTTCGGCAAGTCTCGGCGCATCGTAGCGACCGGTGACAAAGCCTAACTCTACAAGGACGGCGGGCATATCCGTATTGCGCAGGACGTAAAATCGAGCGGTTTTCACGCCGCGATCGGGGCCCCCAGTGGCTTCGAGGAGATAGCTTTGAATTATCTGGGCAAGCACGCCCCCAGTACTGTAGTAATAGGTTTCGACACCGTTAACATCGGGACGGCTGAGGCTGATGGCATTGGCGTGAATGCTGACAAATAAATTCGCATCGATCCGGTTGGCGAGTTGGACGCGGGGTTCGAGGTCGAGATCGATATTTTCCGAGCGGGTTAACACCACCACAATGCCCTGCTCTTCAAGCAATTGAGCGGTTCGGTAGGCTACCGGATCGACCACCTCGATTTCCTGCAAGCCGCCGATGCCGACAGCTCCCACATCGGGACCGCCGTGACCGGGATCGATGACGACGACAATTTGACCATCGGTATTGAGAGACCAATCGAAGGAGTCGTTGTTGCTGTTGTTGCTGTTGTTGCTATTAAATGTTGGGGGTTTGCTCGGCGGCGCGTTGACGGAGTACGACTCGATGTAGACGCTCAAGAGTTGGGAACTGGGCTGATTGACCTCAACGGTCACTTGCGGCATCGGTCGAATCCGAATCCAAATCGTATCGGCATCGAGCTGTTCGACGCGCACCCGCGAAATTGTCCCACCCGAGGGGGGTTCGACGATGGAAACCTCGGAACTCAAACGGGCGGATTCGATAGTAATTTCGTAGTAGAGGGGAGATGCCCAACCGCTGGTATAGTTGAGGGGACCGTCGGCCTCCATCAAAATTTGATTGCCCGAAATATCCACCGACTCAACGATCGTCACTCGGTCTGCGTCGTGGGCGCTCGTGGGTGGGATGGGATCGTTATCTTGGAGATTTTTAGCGGCAACCTCCCCAGGCGGGCGATCGACTTGCATCAAAGCCCGGTGTTTGGCGCTCTGTGGAGTCGTTCTGGCGCGCTCTTGGAGCAAGAATCCCTCAGAGGCAAACGCAACTCCTGAAGACGACAGCACGAGCGCACCGACCAAACTGGGTAGGAACCCGGGGAATTTCACCATAATTTTTACAAGTTCTCCTTACAAGGGCAATGACTGCAGACTTGGCAAAATGGATGGACAAACCAGCACCACACGAACTCACCCTCTAAAACCAATTGAGAAGACATCCGGATGCAAGATAACACAAAAGAGCGATCGGACCGATGGTGGCACTCAAGAAGACCATTGAAGACGCACTGGATGTGCTAGGGTAATCGATCGATGACTCTGACTGGGTTATAGCTCTCTCAATGACTTGCACGTTCCCTCGGCTTAACCTCAACTTTCAAAATTTAGGTAAACACTTAGACAGAAATTCGGGCAGAGTGAGTAAAATAGCAGTACGCGAATGACAACTGTGCAAGCACGCTCTTAACGTAACAATCCTTAACAAAGCTGACATTAAATTAACACATGGCAGTACCTGCAAAGAAACGCCAACGCGACCTACCCCAAATCAATGAAAGAATTCGCTTTCCCAAAATTCGGACCATCGATACCGATGGTGCCCAGCTGGGAATCCTAACGCCGAGCGAAGCTCTACGCATGGCTCAAGACAAAGGACTCGATTTGGTTTTAGTGAGCGATAAAGCCGACCCTCCCGTTTGCAAAATTATCGATTACGGCAAACATAAATACGAAATCGAGAAAAAACAGAAGGAAGCGAAGAAAAAACAGCATTCCGCCGAAGTCAAAGAGGTCAAGATGCGCTACAAAATTGAGGAGCACGATTATCAGGTGCGCCTCAAGAATGCCTCGCGCTTTCTCAAATCCGGTGATAAAGTCAAGGCAACGGTCATGTTTCGCGGCCGAGAAATTCAGCACTCCGATCTAGCTGATGTCTTGCTCAAACGGATGGCCAAAGATCTCGAAGAGGTGGCAGAAGTACAGCAGTGGCCCAAGCGAGAGGGTCGCAGCATGATGATGTTGCTCTCTCCGAAAAAGTAGCGCCCACCTAGCGCGATCGACTCCTTGAGTGTTCTTGACAAAAAGCAGGCTATAATATAGAGCTTGCTTTTTGTTGGTTGCGAGCGTCCGAACGACCCACTGGGAGCAAAAATTCCGATTCGCGACGCTTCTCGAGCAAGCGTCTTGAAGAAAGTTTTGCCCCATTGACCAACATCGAATTGAAAAGTACATCTCAAAATTGGACCCTTCTGGCAGGTCCTCGATCCCAAGGGGTCACAACGTAAGACGATCGACACCTCATGAAATCGAAAACTTGGCAACAGAATCAGAGCAAAATCGGGCAAAAATTACTTCAGTGGGTGAATCTGCGTCCAGAAGAGAGCGAGCGGACGTTGTTCATGTTCGCATTTTATACCGTCACCTCCGGTGGCTTGCTCTGGCTCGAAGCCATTACTGTCGGTCTATTTATCGACCAATACGGCGCGAATTCCCTACCGTGGATTTATATTTCTGGGGCAGCCATCGGTTCGGGGTTGGGATTTTTCTACTCCTGGCTGCAAAACGTGTTGCCCATGCGACGGGCGATCGTGTTCGTGGGGATTCTCATGGCTATCCCCATGCTCTTCTTTCGCGTGGGATTGGGGATTGTCTCCCTGTTTGCCGTCGTCGTCTTTCTGATGCGGTTGTGGGTGGAAGGGGTCTACGTTCTCAACGATCTCAACACCTCGATTACCGCCAACCAACTCTTTAACATTCGAGAAATCAAGCGCACCTACCCCCTCATCAGTAGCGGCATCCTCGTTGCCGACATCGTGAGCGGTTTCTCGTTGCCGGTCTTAATCGATGCGATTACCCTGCCCAACGTGCTGATCGTTTCGGCGGTGATGGTCTTGCTCGGGGCGTTGATTTTATTCTATCTAAGCCAAACCTACAAACAGGCATTTCCCGAAGTCAGCCGCCGGGTGGCCGAAGATACGGGACCCGACTACAGCGCCCGTCGCCTGCAAGGTCCGATGCGCAACTACGTCTGGCCGTTGGTGGCGTTTTTCGTGTTGGTGCAGGCCCTGCTGGTGATTATCGATTTCCAGTTTGCCAGCGAACTCGAACGCCAACTGGCCGGTCCCGATGCAGCCAGCGCCATTGCCAGCTTTATCGGCATCTTTAACGGCGTGTTGGGTATTTTTGAAGTTTTAACCCAATGGTTCGGTTCCAGCCGCTTGGTGGAGCGCGTGGGGGTGTTTGTGGCTGGAGCGATCTTACCCACCCTGGTGACAATTCTCGGGGTGGCCACCCTCATCGGTGCCATTGGCGGTTGGTTCACGATCTTCTTTGGCATCGTCTCGGTTAAATTTGTAGACGAACTGTTTCACTACACGTTGATTGAAGGAACCGGACCGGTTTTGTTTCAACCGCTCCCGGAAACCCAGCGCAATAAAGTTCAAGAACGGGTAAACGGGGTGGCCGAACCTTTAGCCACCGGGGCAATTGGCGCAATTATCTTTGCCATTAGCGGCCTGGGATTGCGATTGGTGGGGGAACAGCGATGGGCTCAGATCGAAAGTAAATTTTTCATCTGCCTGATTGTGGCGATCGCGCTGGCGTTAATCCTGACCATCATCTTGATGCGATCGCGCTACGTCGGCTTGTTGGTCTCGAGTGCCGAACGCGATCGCTTGGGGGTCTCCGACGTCGATTTGCGGGCCTTGAAACGCTCGGTGGTCGAAACCCTCGAAGAACCGGGAACTGAAGCCGATAAGCGCTCGTGCATCGAACTCCTGTGCCAGATCGATCCTCAAAACGTCGGTGAAGTCCTCGCCCCCTTACTCGCCAACCTCTCTCCTAACTTGCAGCAACAAAGCTTAGAAGCAATGCTGCACTACCCGAAAACCGAATATCTCCCATCGGTCAGAACCCTCATCGATCGTCCCCGTCCCCTGCCTCCAGAGATTTTGGCGTTGGCCTTGCGTTACGTTTGGCTGACGGAGGAAGCCCCAGATATCAAAGCGTTACGCCCCTATCTGCGTTCGGAAGTCGATCCGGTGGTTCGGGGAACGGCGGCATCCCTGATCGTGCGCAAGGGCAACCGAGAACAGAAAGCCGAAGCCACGAATACCCTGCGGCGAATGCTCACCCACAAGCAGGAACGGGAACGGGTGATGGGAACTCGTGCCTTGGGAGAGGCAGAGTACTTACAAGCCCTGCGGTTGTTTATCCCCAACTTGCTCCAGGATGAATCCCTGCGGGTGCGCTGCTCCCTGCTGGCGGTGATTGCCTCCGCCCGGTTGGAGCAGTACTATCCATCCCTGCTGCGGGGACTGTATTACAAATCGACGCGAGAGGCGGCAGTCCTGGCCCTGGTGCGTTTGGGCAACGAAGTGCTCGATCGCGTCGTGGCTTTAGCCGAAGATATCCACAAACCCGAACTGGTGCGGATGTATGCGTGGAATGTCGTCGGTCAAATCGGTACCCCCGAAGCAATTAACGCCCTGGTGGCTCACCTGACGACCGCTTGGGGAACCAATCGCCGCAACGTCCTGCAAGTGCTGCTGAAAATCCCGTACGAAAAGGGAATTGAGGGGGTACTCGATCGCCTCGGACGTAGTGGAGTCGAATTAACCATCGACCAAGAACTGATGTTTCTCGGTCAAGTGTACGCCGCCTTGGTAGATTTATCGGAGGTGGGGTCTCCCGAGATGGACGACATCGATCGGTTACCGCCCATGGGAGAGGACGGACGGTTAAATTTAGGGGTTGACTACACGGTGGTGCTGCTGCGACGGGCGCTCTACGATCTGCAGACCGATGCCCAAGAGCGTTTGTTCCTGTTGATGAAGTTTCTGTATCCGCTCAGCTCGATTCAGGCGGCTGCTTTTAACTTGAAATCCGGATCTCGCTCTAATATGGCAAGGGGGTTAGAGATTTTGGATAATGTCATCGATATTCCCAGCAAACGAGCGCTGCTGAATGTCTTCGATCGCCAGTCCGAACGGGAAAAACTCAAAAGTCTCGCGGATTTGGTGGAGTATCAGCGCATGAGTCCGAGCGATCGCCTGCGCCACCTCCTGGAACTGCGGTATTTTCTCTCGGATTGGTCTTTGGCCTGTTGCTTCCACTTGGCGCGGGTATCGCGATGGAGTTTGAGCGGGGAGCAAACCCTAGCCGGATTGCGCTACCCTAAAGGATTTGTGAGGGAAGCCGTCCTGGCTTATTTGGAGGTGGCATCGCCTCGTGCTTTGGTAGAATTGCTACCGAGACTGCAAAACGATCCCGATCGACTTGTTGCCGCTCAAGTGCAGCAAATGATGGCTCAGTTAGGTCAGAGTCAGACGATGGCATAGTCTCGAGAATCAGCCGTCGCCAAACCTCCTCGCGGCGCGATCGTTTCTTTTCAGATTTCCCCTTCCTTATCCTTCATTCACCAGCCCCATGCTAACCAGTGTCGATCGTCTCCTATTTGTCAGAGGAGTCCCCATTTTTAAGGAACTGCGGGATGATTTTCTCGTGCGACTGGCTTCGGTGATGGATGAATTATCTTTTCCGAGCAACCATACCATTTTTACCGAAGGACAAGAAGGACGCTCGCTTTATATCGTGGTTTCGGGCTTGGTGCGCGTTCATATCGGCGAGCGAGATCTTGCCGAATTATCTCAAGGTGCGTGTTTTGGCGAGATGTCTCTGTTCGATGCCGAACCTCGTTCTGCATCGGTGACGACTCTCGATCGCTGTGAATGTTTGATGCTCACTCAACAGCAACTCTACGATGCGATCGATGAAACCCCTGGTATTGCTGTGAATATCATTCGCTTGCTCTCTCGCCGAACCCGGGAACTCAATCAAAAACTGAACGTGCAAGAAGCGAAACTCCGAGATACGGAAATACGCCATGCCGGACGGAATTCGGTCGGTCGAGCGACCGGTAGCGAGAAGTGAACGAACAATTGACAATGGACAGTTAATCTTTCCGCCCCGCGTCTGGAGGCTCCCCCCATCCTCCTTCCTCATGACTGCAAATGCGTAACGATAAAGCGCGTGAAGTTGGATACATGTTTCCAGTCAACTCTGTGTGGGGTCGATCTTACTCCTGTTCTGGAAAGGGTTGGGGTCGCGCGTCCAAAATCTGAGTGCTTCCATTGCGCTCGACTTCGATTTTTAAGACGTCACCGATTTTGCTGGCCACAACCCGTTCCCGAACGTCAGCAGCCCGATCGATGGGGATACCGTCGATGGCACGAATCGTATCTCCCGGTTCGATTCCCGCCAGTGCGGCCGGGGAGTCTTCGAGAACCTCAACAACCACCACACCACTGTGATCGTTCGGGGAAAACCCCTCAATCGGGGGTAGATCTCCTAATGCCGAATTGAAATTGAGCATTTGCACCCCGAGAAACGGATGCTCGGCCCGACCGGTCGTAAAAATCTGCCCGGCCACTCGCGTGGCAGTTTCGATCGGGATGGCAAAGCCCAAACCGCGCGCGTCTGCTCGGATGGCAGTATTGATACCGATCGTTTCTCCGCGATCGTTAAGCAGGGGCCCGCCAGAATTGCCGGGGTTGATGGCCGCGTCGGTTTGAATGAAGCGAACCCGATGTTGGCTTCCCATACCCACTTGGACGCTGGAACGATCGACCGCACTAATAATCCCCACGGTGACAGTATTATCCAAACCCAAAGGATTGCCGATGGCGATCGCCCATTGTCCCGGCACCAGACGCTCGGAAGAGGCCAGAGGTGCGGTGGGTAAATCCGTCGCATCCACCTTCAGCGCCGCCACATCTGTCAGCGGGTCGATGCCTACCACCTTACCTTGCAAAACTCGTCCGTCTTTAAGTTTTACATCAACGACATTCGCACCTTCAACCACATGGGCGTTGGTCAGAATGCGACCGTCCTCGCTGAGAATGAACCCAGACCCCGTACCCCGTTCCGTGCGTTCTGAGGGCAGTTGTTCCCCAAAAAAGTGGCGAAATAGAGGATTGCTGAATCCATCAGGGGCTTGGACTTCCACGGTGCGGGTGGCATCGATCCGCACCACCGCCGGACCCACGCGCTCGACAGCTTCGGCAATAAAGTTGGGATCGGTTAAGCCGGGAAAACTCGATCGAACAGTTGGGGGTGGGGCAACGGATTGAGGGGGAACGGCGACAGGTGCGACTGGGGGATTGGGGTTAGGTTGCTCGCCTGTAGGAAGGTAACGTTCCCCGATTAATCCCACACCTCCCCCGAGGGCGAATAGAGTCATATATGCGGCAACTTGCTTCAAAGAGATCTTCATCGCTCGATACTTCTTCCTCAATATTAAGGTTACGCACCCACGGGATCTGCAGACACTCGCGCACGATCTTGAAATTCAAAATTTCTCGATTTTTTATCGCTGTTTTCTCTTAAGAAAGCGGCTCGATCTCCACTGCGATTATCGGTGGTAAAAGCAAGATGTTCTCACGAACTCTCGAACGCGCTCCAAAATTTGGCGATGGCAACGATCTTGCGCTCCGAATCTTTTTCTAATTTACCCCAAAGGCATTCTATCTTTGTTGAAAGTCACCCTCATTCAACAATACCCTCGCTCTTCATGGTAAGCAAGGTGCGATTTGAAAACCGATATTATCCTCAGTGGTGACATGACAGGAAAATTCCATCGTACCGCGACTATCTCCTCGATTATTCACAATTCGATTATTGCCACCTCCCGCACTGGCTTTGACTAAGATACTACCGACTACTTCATTATTTTCTATCGTGACATTTTCCATGGCATAGCCACGAGCGTTCGTATCGGCAACAATATAAATTGATGCGGTATTCGTGGGGTTATTCCGAACTTTATTGTCGCGCACGATCGCATCTTCAATATCTTGCACCTTGTACAAACCAATATATGAATTGCCCGAGTTATTGGCAATCGTAACCCCGCGAACGGTGGTTCCCCCACAACATTCTTGAATTAAAATTCCTTCACCATCGACGCTCAAATATTGAGTATCTCCAATTTTATGGCGGTAGACTTGATAGCGATTGCCTTCAATCATCGCGTTCCATCCCGACCAGTCGATCGCTCGATTTTCTAGAGTCACCGAACCGCGCGCTTCTTTACGTCCGGTGGGGTCCGTCCACCACTGTTTATCGGGCTTATCTACAATTTGATTATCCCGAAGGATTAATCCATCCCCCGAGGCTGAAATACCCACGCGCATGGTGTGGTAAACCCAATTATCTCGCGCCACAATTCCCGATCGAAATAATCCCGGTTCCGTTTGCGGCGTGGCCGCTTTCTCAAAGCCATCGGGTTTAGAGCGGTTCAGGACGATACCGTAGTGGTTGCCGTAGTCAAATGGAACTTTACCCCCATCAGCATAGGTAATAACCTCTTGACCGTCGAGGGATTTGATGCGATATCCCGGCTGCTCGTAAGAATCGGTAATCTCATCGTTGAGGCGATTATTCGCTACCAAAAGATTTTGGAGGGCATTAATTTTAATATTGGCGGCAAAGCGGTAACTATATCGCATCCAAGGGGCTTGAAATGATAAATCTGGAACTTGCGAATCCGGTTCGGCGACATTATTACTGCGCACGCCAAAAATAATCAGATTTTGTGAATCTTCAATATCTAAATCTCCCAGCAGGGAAATTGCTGCTCGGTTGAGATCGATATTCACAATACCAATATTGCGATCGCCATCGGGATTGAGGGTCGTAATTTTTTTAAACGCCGTTTCATTGGGCGTGCCATTTCCCGAAAGTTGAGGCTGATATTGGGGAAATACGAATTGTGTGGGGGGTGCGTATCCCGATTCTTTCGCATTGGTTACAGCGGTCGGGGTTTCTCCTCGCACGACGACCCCGTTTTTCAGGTATAAATCCTCGTTAAATTCATAGGTGCCACCGGGAAAGAACACCACTCCCCCGCCATTGGCAGCGGCCGCATCTCGGGCGGCAATAAATCGAGCCATGGGGGTATTACCGGCGAAGTCGTTGATATTGTAGACGCATTGCCAACGAATGCGATCGCTCCAGGGATATGCCGACTTACCATATCGAGTGGCGATGGGATTATCATTCGCACCGCCACTGACGCTGCCACACCCCTGAGCCTTGCTGGTACTCGACGCTACTGCCTCAGAACGCTCCAGCGAGGAGGTGGAGTGGGGAGAACCCGGATAGGTTACATACAGACCGTATCCTCCCACCACGATCGACATGGCGAAACCCAGCAACAATAAAAATTGTACAAATCTTTGAATTTGGCGTTTTGTTCTCTTGGATTGACTCACGATGTTAACGATCGCTCTTGCGATCGGGCTTGATGCGATCGGATGCCAGATGAGGGGTCGCAAGGGCTATCGAATACCGAGAAACAAGATCTCGAGTTCTTGTACTCCGATCGTCCATACGCCCAGAGATATGGCTAAATCCCATTGCGCTGGCGACCTGTTTATCTCCCACCGATCGCAATTTTCGATGTTGCTTGCAGATAATGCTCGCGCAAATGACGAGCAATTGCCAACCGACACCTCTTTTTCCAGATGGTAGACTAATACGGAAACCAACGAGGGTAAGATACTTCAAACAATCTTACTCACTCAAAGATAGGGTGCGCGTACTTAACCAAGACTGCTAATTTATTGGCAAAAGCTACATTTGCGACATCGCGGCAACAAGTGTCTTTCACCCGATCGCTCAAAACTCCCAGTTGGTAGAATTCCTCGACCGTAAAACTTACCCATCGCCTTGACGACTGTTCGATTCAGTCTGCAACGCGCGTGGTTTGGCTAAACCGATCGATTTTGAAGGATGATGGCTTCATCATCGTAATATTCAAGATTTTATTTTCCAAAGGATTCCGATGGAACGCGCCCTCTCCTTGACAACCGAAAGCCATACTCGCCTAACTTGGAAACCCGAACGCTCTGGAAAAACTTGAACGCAAATGACAGGCACGACTCGATCGATTTTCTGGTTTCGTTCATTTTTTTAGCAGCTTGGAAGTGTTGGACTGTACCGCGGAAATCACACCCTGCTTGTTCTCTAGGTTATCTGTGGAAGCCGAGATCGAGGAGCAGTTTATCCGAGCTCAAGTTCAACCCAATCTGAGATGATTTAACCTGCATGCAATGCTTCTGCAGGTTTTGTCAGTGCTTTAGGTTGTATATACAGATCCTTTCAGACCCGAGTTTTGATTATGACCAGGGAATTTTATCAAAGCGATGAGAATCCGATCGATTCTGGAGATCGAACTGAAATTCAAAATGCGTCTAGAATTGCTCAGGAAGTCATTTCAGATTGGTTATTAAAAATTGTGAAGATCGAATCTTCAGAACGAGTTTTAACTGAATTTAATCGAATTTTTCTTGAAGGTGCCACTGAATGCAATCCTAATATTTATGAAGCACTTAAAGCAATCCTGAATCATGAATGCGAAGACGATTTTGTCAATACGATTAAACGATGCTGTTATATTCTCCTGAATAACTGGCATCGAGATGAAGGGGCAACGAAAAACTTAATTCGATGCTTAAACTCTGTCAAACAAGATCCCACACGTTTAAGGCTACAAGACGGAGACATCCTCAAAGACTGGATATTCAATTTTTTAACCAGTTCGGCGTATCGGGAAATCGAAATTTTTGCCTCCCCGAAAGCTCATCCCCAACCCTTACAAAAAACTCCAGTCAAAGAAGATAAAGAACCGTGGGTTAAGCGCTATCAGTCTTATTTACTCGTTTCGCAATCTCTCGATGGAAATAAATCCGAAATCGAGCGCAGCCGAGCCAATAAACTCTCAAAACAACTTCGCCACCAATTTAAATTCGAGCTAGCTATGTATACGGCTCGTTACGATTCTCCAGCGTATCGCTCTCAAAAACTCGTTAATCCCACTCATTTGGGAGAAAAAACGGTTTCTTTAATCAAACAGGTTGTTTCCCGGCATAACTTATTTGCATCTTCCGATCGGGCTCGAATTTGGCTCGATCGAATGATGTTTTTGTCTTATCAAGAATTTAAGGAAAATCTCAAAAATTATCTCGTAATTTCTTTAACAGAAGAACCTTCGATTAAGGTTTTACACGAGAAACTCGATCGTAAACTCGAAAATTTATATGAAATTCACGATAGCGACGACCTCACTAAAGAATTAGTGTTGATGACTTGCAAGCGAGCGATCGAGTTGTTTACCACCGAAGATGCTTACCGTCCGTCGTTTTTATTTCTCCTCCTCGCTAATGGCGGTCACCCTCTAACGTTATCGATTCTCTTAATCAAAATTTTGATGCTGTGTCGCTCGACGAGAAAGCATTTAGAACTGTGTATTGCTAAACTCATTCAATATTACGAACCCGCCGAAGAAGAAGAATGCCGCTGGTTGATTAACTTCTTAGAAGTCTTCGATTTAGTTTTCACAATTTATATCGAAAATGTCCAATACGATTTAGTTAGGGTTGATGATGAAAGCGACGATACCCGAATCGATGGAGATCTCGCCCATTATCGGCTGTTTTGTCGCTCTCAAGGGGCTAAACTGGCTAATCGAAATCTCAGCGGTGCCAACTTAAGCGGTCTCGATTTGCGCCATGCCGAATTAAAACAGGGAAACCTCCCCAAAGCGAATTTAACTGGAACGAATCTTCATGCGGCCCATCTCCATGGCGCGAACTTAGAAAAAGCAAATTTGCACAATGCTCATTTAAGCAGTGCTAATTTATCCGGGGCGAACCTTTCAGGAGCCAATCTTTCCCATACGGACTTAAGAGGTGCAAACCTCGGTGGTGCAAATCTTACGGGAGCAGATTTGAGTCATGCCGACCTCGATCGGGCGAATTTGCGAGGTGCCAGGCTCGATCGCGCCCTTCTACGCCATGTTAGTTTGTGCTATGCGAATTTGAGTCGAGCAAATTTGTGTCAAGCGGATCTCACTCGCGCTCAGCTCGGCCACGTGAACTTAAGTTACACCAATTTGAGCCATGCATTCTTGCGCCATACCAACCTCAGCAATGCGTATCTCAAAGGCGCCAAGCTCAAGGGAGCAAACCTCTACCAAACCAACTTATCCGGTGCGAAAGTTCAAGGCGCGCAGTTTGGCAACAACTCGGGTCTCTCGGTGGAAAACAAGCAAGTCATCGTCTCGAAAGGTGCAATCTTCGGCACGTCACCCATCTAGGGAATATTTGAAATCGGGGTAGCCTGCACTGTGCGAATCTTGCGAATTGGGCATTCATTGTGCACTCCAAATTCAAGCTGACGGTTCTCAAGAGGAGTAGCGACCGCTATAATGTTGCTTCCTTAGGTCTTGAGATAGGTCTCAAACAATGTCCGATCGAAGTTATGCGATTCTCGGAACCGGTGCGATTGGGGGTTTCTACGGCGCCCGACTCCAACAGGCGGGTCTGAAGGTCCACTTTTTGCTCCGCAGCGATTACGAGGTCGTCCGCCAGCAGGGATTAATCGTCGAATCTCCCGAAGGAAACTTCACCCTACCTCGCGTCAGCGCCTACAATCGCGCCGCCGCGATGCCGCCGTGCGATGTGGCGATCGTTGCCCTCAAATCCACCCAAAATCACCAGCTACCGGAATTGCTTCCCCCCGTTCTCAAACCCAACGGTGTCGTTCTGGTGCTGCAAAACGGATTGGGCATCGAAGCTCAAGTTGCCTCCATTGTCGGCAGCGATCGCGTCATTGGCGGAATGTGCTTTATCTGCTCGAATAAAGTGGGTGCGGGTCGGATTCGCCACTTGGACTACGGAGCGGTATCTATCGGCAGCTACGCCCCCGACGAGCGCCCCTGCGGCATTACGATGGCGATGGGGCAAATTGCTGCAGATTTCAAACGAGCTGAAATTCCCGTGCGTCCCGAGTCGGATTTGTTGCTAGCGCGATGGCGAAAATTGGTGTGGAATATTCCCTTCAACGGACTGTCGGTAGTACTCAATGCCACCACAGACGATCTGCTTGCCGATGAGGGGACTCGCCGGTGCGCCGAACAACTCATGCTCGAAACCATTGCCGTTGCTGCCCGGTACGAGCGTTTTATTCCTCAGGAGTTCGTCGGGGAAATGTTTGCCCTCACGGCAAAGATGCCGGCCTATCAAACGAGCATGAAACTCGATTGGGACGCGGGACGCCCTCTGGAGGTGGAAGCGATTTTGGGGAATCCCTATCAGGCAGCCCAGAAAGTCGGGGTCTCAGTTCCGAAGCTGGAAATGCTCTACGCTCAGGTTAAATTTCTCGATCGACGTCGGCGATCTAGTACAGCGCGGCAGAAATAATATCAAATCCGGTTGATTAACCATAATTAAGGGTTGAGGGCAGGGGAGGCTCCAGGAAGCAGGGGGGAGAAGACTACCCATAAAGTTGGCGTATTATGGTCATTTAACCGGATCTGATATAACGACCTAGTGCAGCGCGGCAGAAGTAACTGACCAGCTCTCAACCGGTGAAAGCTATGTGTACTCGTCATTTTGAATTTTTCATTTACGCGGTGTGCGCTCTTTTTGCACTCGCGATATGGTGAGCGAGT
Organism: Zarconia sp.; assembly: GCF_057467645.1. NCBI lineage: Bacteria > Bacillati > Cyanobacteriota > Cyanophyceae > Oscillatoriales > Zarconia > Zarconia sp. Next base: position 7,693 of record NZ_JBRJXU010000018.1, on the reverse strand, counting down.
CGAAAAATTCCCCTTCCCCCCGTGGGAGAGGATTTTGGAGAATTAAGTTGCACGTGGCGTCATTTTGTACTTTTAATTCCGCCTCGCGGCACTAGTTGCCAAAACGATACCCTTTGCCGTACACGGTGTGAATGAGATCCGTTTCTTCTCGAAGAGAGAGCTTGCGACGTAACAAACGAACGAGGGCCGGCAAAACGTTACTGCTCGGCGGTGTTGTCGATGCCCACAAATGCTGGTAAATTGACCGATGGGTCAAAAGCTGGCTGGGATGGCGCATGAAGTATTCCAGGAGCTGACTTTCTTTTTCGGAAAGTTCGATCGTGCGTCCCCGACGATAGGCGACTTGATTTTCCCAGTCGAGTTCGAGATCGGCAACCTGTAAGCGAGCGACGTTTGATTGCGATCTCGCTGGGGTCGATCGGGCTTCTTCCTCAAAACGCGATCGCCGCAGCAGCGCTCGAACTCGCGCTAACAACTCCCGCAGTTCAAAGGGTTTGACCAGGTAATCGTCTGCCCCCGCATCGAGTCCGATCACCCGATCGTCTAGGGTATCTTTAGCCGTTAAAAAGAGAACGGGGGTTAAATCCCCTCGCGATCGCACCTGCTGGCAAATTTCCAATCCGCTGGTGTGGGGCAGCATCCAATCGAGTACGAATAGATTGTAGCCGCCGTTTGCGGCCAGCTGACTGCCTTGACGACCATCGTGAGCGACATCTACGGTATACCCTTCGCGACTCAAAACCCGAGTCAGAGGCTCGGTGAGTTCGACTTCATCATCCACCAACAGAATTCGCATTCTCGATTGTTGTCAGACTGACGCATTCACCCTCGATCGAGTTGGGATAGTGAGTGAAGATACGCGTTCGATCTCTGAGGAAAATAGGCTTTGGTAATCTTTATAATTGTCAATTGTCAATTGTCAATTGTCAATTGTTACGACCGGAGTCCAAAGAGGTTTCTGAGTTGGTGAAAAGCCCCTTTCAACCATTGCCAAATGGCGCGAACGAGATTCGATCGGATCGGATTTGACTCAGAGGCGATCGTCGAATTCACCATTCCCTGGCTCGGATCGATGCCGTCGATTTCATACAAAGGATATTCGCCGCTTTTTCCCTTCAAATTGACTCGAAAGCATCGCTGGACCGAAACTAAGTCTTTGACGTGAGTATAGGTGGCTTCGGAAATCAGGAGGGTCGTCCCCACTTGCTTGTTGGCCGACTCGATGCGAGAGGCAAGATTGACCGCATCCCCAATCGCCGTGAGTTTGGAGTTATCGATCGCCCCCACTTCCCCAATCACCACGCTGCCGTAATGAATGCCAATACCAATTTCGAGGCGTCTGCGGTAGAGGGTATCAAAATGAGGGTTGAGCCGTTCCATGGCTTGGATCATATCCAATCCCGCTCGCACGGCGCGTTCGGGAGCGCGTTCGGCATCATCCACCCCAAACAGCGCCATCAGACCATCCCCCATGTAATTATTGATAATGCCCCCGTTGTGTTCGATCGCCTCTCCCATCCGCCGAAAATAGCGATTGAGCAAGTAAATTACATCGTAGGGCAGCAGTTGTTCCGAAAGAGATGTAAAACCTCGCAAATCAGCAAACAGGATGGCGACTTGCTTTTCCTGGCCGATGGTTTCCGGCTGGACTTTCCCTTTGATTTGGGCGTGAATCAGTTCTAAATCTTCGCTATCGAGGGCGAGTCGGCGCACCGTGACATCACCGAGTACCTGAGTCTGGCAGGCGAGGCGAATCGAGGGGTCTAGATGTAATCGATCGGCGATTTCCCGTTCTGTGGCGTTCCGCACCGCGCAGTTTTGGACACCTTCGACCACTAACACTCGGCAGGTCGAACAACGTCCGCCCCCCCCGCAGACGTGAGTGTGGGGGATATCTGCGGTTTTGGAAGCATCGAGAATAAAGTCTCCCTCTTCGACTTCCACGCCAATGTCATCGGGTAAGTAGAAAATTTGTGGCATGGCGATCGCATCCTCTTTTCTCTTTATTCTTCTTCAACCTTGCTAACTCACCCGGATAATTTTGTGCCCGCGAGGATCGCGTATCTCCTCAGCCGCATCCTCAAAAACGTCGATGTTGGCGAGTTTAGTCAGACGCAACCCTCTCGTTTTTGTTCCCTTTTGAATTGGGGCGATCGAGTGACGCTCCGGATGCGGTGATAGGGTGATGGGGAAGAGAATTAAAAATTAAAAATTAAAAATGGGGAAGGGAGAGGAAGAAGAGCATCGCGACTGACCCATTGCCAATGGTCCATTACACTCTCCTCCTCCCCAAAACTCAAGCCACCAAAGACCCACACAGTCGATCTTCAAGTTCTGTTTCGAGTTCGGCCATGGATTGAATCCCTTGAATGAGAATTTGTCGGGGACTCAATCCCAACTCTGACAATGCCAGCCATTGTTGGGCAGTGTTGCCTTCCCGGAGAATCTTGCGGACGGGGGAGAGGAAGCAGCTAAATCCTCGCTGTTTGGAAACGATCGCCGCTTCTGCATACAGTTGCTCGATCCACTCCCGCGCGAGAATCTGCCGTCCATCTTGCCAGTGGCGCACGAGTACATCTAAGCTATTGCGGGCGACGGCTGCTTCGTTTTCTTCCACAATCGCCAACAAGTCTTCAGCGCGGGTACTGCTGGGAAGGTGGCTGCTGGTGAGGGGATCGAGGGTGGGATCGGCGATGACTTGATGGAGTCGCGCTTCTAGGAGTGCCGTCACCGCCAGTAGGGCGATGGGATCGACGACCAAATCGCAAATTCGCAGTTCCAAGCGATTGAGATCGTAGGGACGGCAAGGGCCATTGGGTCGTACGGAAATCCAGAGGTGGCGGACGTTTTGCATGGTTCCGGCGGCTAGCTGCTCTTCCGTCCAGCGAATAAAGTGGGCGTGACTCTCAAACAGCGGGACGCGATCGGGCACTTGAGGGAAGAGATGCCAGCGGGTGGAGTGGTAACCGGTGACTTCCCCATCGAGGAAGGGAGAGGATGCGCTCAATGCCAGATATAAGGGGGCTTCGAGGCGAATTAGGCGAGTTGCTCGCATCAGGACTTCGGGGTCGCTAATACCGACGTTAATATGGATGCTAGCGGTAACGACGCGGGTTCCGTAGGTTTGCTCGATATAGCTGTGGTAGGGATGGTTCGGATCGGAACGGTGGAAGCGACGGCTGTCGCCCAACGAGAGGGTGCTGCCGGGATGGAGGGTGTAGTCTCCCAAACCCCGCAAGTATTCGCGCAGGCGCTGCCGGGGACGCACCAACTCGCACAGGAGGCGATCGTAACAGCACAGGGGGGCTGTCGTATACTCGACGTTTCTGGCATCGGGTTCGCGCACGAATCGATCTAAATCGGCCGAGATGCGATCGGAGAGTCCGACAATCTCTCCTTGGGGAGTCCCAGTGTACAGTTCGACTTCAAAACCTTTGGGTAGAAGCACGGTCTTTCCTTGGCAACGCTACCGATCTAGTGTGACACAGGGGTTGCTGAAAGGTTAAGGGGGGAAATTTGGGATGGGGAGAGTCGGGAAGCCAATCCTTTGAAATTTTATCGTTCGTCGTGAATTGTTGTATCAATGCAAGTTGCAATTTTAATTGGGTTACAAGCTGCGGGGAAATCAACGTTTTGCCGGGAACGGTTTTTCGAGACCCATATTCGTCTCAATTTGGATATGTTAAAAACTCGTCATCGGGAAAAACTTTTATTTCAAGCGTGTTTGGAAGCAAAACAACCGGCCGTTATCGATAATACCAATCCAATCCTTGAAGATCGCTCGAGGTACATTTTTTTAGCCAAAGCCGCACACTTTAAAGTGATTGGATATTATTTTAAGCCGAATTTACAAGAATGCTTGCAGCGAAACCAACAACGCAGCCCAGAGCGGATCGTTCCGAAGGTCGGAGTATTAGCAACCTATAAAAAACTGATTGCGCCTAGTTTTGCAGAAGGATTTGATGAGTTATACTCCGTTCAAGTCATTTCCTCGCCAAATAGTACCGATCGAATCTTTAAGGTCGAGCAATTGAAGCCACGATAATATATTTTGTATTTTACATTCAATGGTAGACAAAAACTTTGAACTCAAAATCGCACACATTCATGGATGGTTAATAGGGCTAGGACAGCTTTGTTATGGAATCAACTACGTTCCACATTACAACGCTATGATGTTTACACCATCCTCAAATGAGATTACCACAGATATTTTAAAAGCTATATCATCAAGAGCAAGCGATCGATTATCCGAACGTTATGAATGCAACGATATTGAATTAATTAAGAGCTGGGAAGAATACTTATCCGATTCTATCGATCGATGGGTTTTCCAGCGAATCTTAGGCGCTCGACAGAACATTACCATTAATTCTCCCATCCCTAATCATTTATCTTATTTGCATAAAAATACAGCGAATCGTCTGGTCTGGTTGATTCGGGAAGCCATGAAATCGATGGAACTGGACGTGTGGAAATTTAAAATTTGTCATGGATATTGCTTTCAATATGGTGTTGATAATGAAGCTTATGCTTTTAAATCCGTCGATCGGGGCTTAATCGTGACATTTGGATGGGTTGATTAAGAGGTTGCGATTCAACTGGCAACCGTTAGCAGACTCGAATGCTTTTTTTATTCGATCGCCACCCAGTGTAGTATTTGGGTGAGCACGAGCGCGATCGAATAAGTTCGGAGATCGAAATTCCCGCCGTTACCCGCGTTCGATCGCTCCTGACTCTCGCTATCTACGATCGGGTGCAATCTATGCTTATCGATGAAGGAACTATCAAATATCGCTGTCATTGGATTCCCGGAGAACCCCCCCCGCGGAAGTTTTTGGCAGATTTGATGGCGGTTCGCGATCGCCTCTACGATTTAGGATTAATTGGGGTTTACGACTGCGGCATCGGGTTTGGCAATATCAGCGTTCGCCTGGAGAATTCCGATCGATTTATCGTTTCCGGGACGCAAACGGGACATTTACCCCACCTCAAACCCCAGCATTACACCGTGGTGACAGACTTTAGCCTAGAGCAAAACCAGCTAACCTGCTGCGGACCGGTGAAAGCCTCTTCTGAATCTCTCACCCATGCTTCGATTTACGTCCGCGAACCCGATGTTACAGGCATTATTCACGTTCATAACAAACCGCTGTGGCAAAAGCTTTTGAATCGCGTTCCCACCACCCGGAAGAAGGTTCCTTACGGCACACCGGAGATGGCGCGGGAAATGTTTCGCTTGTTTGAGGAAGAAGAATTGGCAGACCGGAAAATACTGGTGATGGCCGGTCACGAAGATGGTGCGATCGCCTTTGGCAAGGATTTAGGAGAAGCTGAAGCGGTGCTGATGAAATATTACGGTGAAGGGGAATTTAATAAAATTGCTCGTTTGTCAAGCCCCAGATTTAGTGTGACTACTCGATTGACTAATGTGTAATGAAAAGGGCGCGAACTGCTACAAATGCCAATTCAAATGCGAATACCGGCGCGCGCCAGTCGCGGTTGTAGGGTTTCCCAGGTTAAATCTCGTTCGATGTATTGGGGGTTATCGGGATTGTAGGGACTCGCAACCCGATCGATGGAGAGAATTTCCGCACGATCCGGTAGAACGGGAATATCGGGATCGAAGGCCGTCGATCGCATCAAGGAACTCGAAAAGCCCTTAAAAATGGCAATGCGATCGATTTCTCCCTCAATTTGCGCCGTCACCAGCAACACTTCCTGGGGGCAGGCGATGGTATATTGCTCCAAATATTTACCGATGTTGGCTGTTGTCATGGCTCATCGCGAGGTTAAGGAGTGGGGGATGGGGCTCGCTCCCGATGCGATCTACTCATCAACATTCCGCAATCTAACGTTGACAGTTGCCATAGCCGATCGCATTTGCGAGTTCAAACGCAGCAATTTGTAGTGGGATGGGCAGTTTTTCGTGAGAGGTTTGAGACCCCTCCGGTGAGATCGCACCACCTCCAACTATTTTCTGGAGTCGATCTTGAGTCAAAACCCACCCAATTATCCCATCGCCGATCGCCCTTGCTTGTTCGCGCGCAGAACGAACGAGCAGAAGAAAACTAAGTAGAAAATGAGACCGAGGATGCCGAGAAACCCGAGAAATCCGGCACTGGTATTGGCGTGAAAATATTCTTTGTATTTCCAGGGGACTTCAAGCCAAACGCGACAGGCGGGAGTGTCGAGAATGCCTTCCAAACCGAGAAACCCACAGCGCAAGGAGGGGAACGCGAAGCAAACGCCCAGACCACAATAAACCGTCATCGCCCAACGCCAAGACGTCATTGCCCATTTGAGAGTGGAGGGGGGGCGATCGTCGATTTCCTCGTTGAGATCCACCCAAAACCACAAAGAAATGGGGATGAGAATCCGGGCGATGATACCGCAGACAAAGCTACCCGGTATCGAGGCAATACTCATGTAGAGGGTAATGAGGAGCAAACTCGACACGCGCCAATAAATAACCAGCAGCCGTTGCATGGCATCCACATTCTGGACGAAGGCCCAAATTAGCAGCGCGAGAGGAATAATAACGGCAAACAACACCGCCAGTCGGTAATCGAGCCAAACTAGGGGTCTAAACCAAGGTTCCATAGGTTTTTTTACAGTTGAATCGCGTTTGGGGGACGGTTCGCGGTTGCAAGGTTACCCCTAGGGGCGATCGTATCACCATCTGGGGACGACCGATCGAGCTTGAAAATGCAACGCTGATAATGCAACGGGCAGCCGCAGCTGCCCGTTTCGACATTCAATTGTTTTAAGTGCTAACGAAGAGATTTGAGATTAGTCATCGTAGATGCGGCACTCAGCGGCATCGGGATTATCGTCGCAGTACTTGTCCAAAGAGGATTTGGGTTCCTCATCTTTTTTGTGGGAGGCTGCGGCTTGCAGTTCCTCAACTGCATCCCAGGCAGCGGCACATTCGGGAGAGGTGGCACCGTTGATATCGCAGGCAGTACGGGCTTCCTGACGTTCTTGTTCGATTTTTTCTTTAATATCGCTCATAGCTATCGCTCCTTTGCAGTCCATTACTAGAGTATAAAAATCTCTGAGATCGTGCTAGGTTCGTATATCCTCCCCTACCACTCACCGGTGCTTTTCTATTAGATAACCGATTTTGGGTTCCGTTGCCAGGACGAACGCTATTTTTTTAAGGTTTGGGACTCGGAGATCGGGAATTGGGCTTGTAGCAGCAGGGAATTACTCACCACCGTCACCGAACTCAACGCCATCATTGCCGCAGCCGCAGCCGGATTGAGGAGGATGCCAAATTTTGGCAGGAGAACACCCGCTGCAATGGGAATGCCCAGGCAGTTATATGCAAAGGCCCAAAAGAGATTCTGACGGATTTTGCTGAAGGTGGCACGACCCAGGCGAATCGATTGGATAATATCTTCGAGACGATCGCGCATTAAGACGATGCCAGCGGTTTCAACGGCAACATCGGTTCCCCCATGGAGGGATATCCCTACCTCGGCACTCGCTAGGGCCGGGGCATCGTTAATTCCGTCTCCGATCGCCGCAACATTTCGCCCTCGATCTTGCAAGGCAGCGATCGCCTTGGCTTTGCCCTCGGGACGGACATCGGCGAGGACGTTTTCTGGGAGAATTCCCAGAGACTCGGCGATGGTGCGGGCGGCTTCGGGGCGATCGCCCGTGAGTAACATCACCTGCAATCCCATTT
>NZ_JBRJXU010000017.1:0-5600 GCF_057467645.1 Zarconia sp. | reverse complement strand
TCATACCGAGATGATGCTGGTGGCGGGATTCTCCGGTATCGGCAAAACCGCCGTCGTCAATGAAGTCCACAAACCCATTACCCGCCACAAAGGCTATTTCATCAAAGGCAAATTCGACCAGTTCAATCGCAATATTCCTTTTAGTGCCTTTGTTGGCGCATTTCGCAGTTTGATGGGGCAATTGCTCGGAGAATCCGATGCCAATTTAGCCGGTTGGAAAGCCACAATCCTGGAAGCGTTGGGAGAAAACGGACAAGTCATCATCGACGCGATCCCTTCACTCGAGAATATTATCGGTCAACAACCCCCCGTTCCCGAACTTTCGGGGAGTGCGGCACAGAATCGTTTTAACCTGCTCTTTGGCAAATTCGTGGGAGTATTTGCCACCCAGGAGCATCCCCTGGTTCTCTTTCTCGACGATTTGCAGTGGGCGGATTCTGCCTCCCTGAACCTACTGAAGCTGTTGATGAACGAGTCGGAAACCGGTGATTTGCTGGTGTTGGGTGCCTATCGCGATAACGAGGTGTTTGGGGCACACCCATTGATGTTAACTCTCGATGAAATGCAAAAACGGGGGGCAACTATCAATACCCTGACCCTAGGAGTTTTGGATGGAGTCGATATTACTCGCTTAGTCGCCGATACTTTACTGTGTTCGACGGATATTGCCGCACCGCTATCAGAGTTGGTGTATCAAAAAACCCAAGGGAATCCATTTTTTACCACCCAATTTTTGCAGGGGTTGCATGAGGATGGCTGTATTAGCTTCGAGGTGGATGCGGGGTACTGGCAGTGCGATTTAGCCCAAGTACGGCAGTTAGCCCTCACAGAGGATGTGGTGGAGTTTATGGTGGAACGGTTGCAGAAGCTACCGCAGGAAACGCAGGAAGTTTTGAAGCTGGCGGCGTGTATTGGCAACCAGTTCGATTTAGGAACCTTAGCGGTGGTGTGCGAAGAAACCCAAGAAGCGGTGGCGACGGATTTGTGGCGTTCTTTGCAAGAAGGATTTGTCGTTCCCGAAAGCGAGACGTATAAGTTTTTCCAAGGGGACGAACTCGAAGAGAAGGGTGTTGAGGATGTAGCGGTGGGGTATCGCTTTTTGCACGATCGGGTTCAGCAGGCTGCCTATTCTCTGATTCGGGACGATCGCAAGCAGATAACGCACCTGAACATCGGGCGATCGTTGTTGCAGAAGACTTCTAAAGCTCAACGGGAAGAAAACCTCTTCAAAATCGTCAACCAGTTGAATATGGGTCTTGCCCCGATCGAGAAACCGAGCGAACTTGAAGAGCTCGCACAACTGAATTTAGCGGCTGCACGGAAGGCCAAATTCTCTGCTGCCTACAACGCGGCGGCGAGCTACTTAAAAACAGCCATCGAGCTGCTATGTACCGATGCGACTCCTTCCCAGGGATGGCAAACTCATTATGCATTGATGCTGTCATTACATACGCTACTCGCTGAAGTGAGCTATCTCAATGGTGACTTTGAAGCCGCACAGCAACAGATTCAGATCGTTTTCGATCGCACCAGACATCTCCTCGATCGCGTCAAAGCCTACGAAATCCGCATTTCACTGTTGGTAGCCCAAGGACAGTGTCAAGCTGCGCTCGATGTCGGGTTAGACATTTTGAGTTTGCTCGATGTTGCGCTCGACGATGCTCCCCGATCGGACATCGATATCGATCGCCTCTACACCCTGCCGACGATCGCCGATCGCCAGATCGTTTCTGCCTTGAGTATTCTCAGCAAATTATGGGCTCCGGCTTTCATTGCCAATCCCCAGCTTTTGCCATCGATTATTTTAACGATGCTGAACCTGTCAGCGACCTACGGAAACTCAGCAACAGGTGCATTTGCCTATGCGCTCTACGGGATGTTGCTCTGTGCCACGATGACGGATCTTGAATTGGGCTACCGCTTTGGGCAACTGGCGCTGCACACGCTCGATCGGTATGAAGATGCCGAGCTAACTTGCAAGGTGAATCAACTTTTCCATGCGTTTATTCGTAACTGGAAGGAGCCGGCGCGCGATCGCGTTGAATGTCTAGCTGATAACGTATTAACGGGCTTAGAGAATGGTGACATTGAGTTTGCTTGTTATTCTGCGATTAACTATTGCGATAACCTTTGCGTAATCGGCGAATCTCTGACCCTCATTTATCAAAAACAAACCTACTATATTGAGCTGATCGAGAGTCTCCAGCAAGAATTCCAATACTTTGCTGCCGCAATCTGGGGACAGTTCGTCGAAAATTTAATCGGTATGGCCGTCGATCCCAAACAGCTTGTGGGGCAAAGGTTTGACGAAGATGAGGCAATACCTAAACTCAAGCAGATGAATGCCTTCACGGCATTGTTCTTTTTCTACACCGCCAAAACAATTCTGTATTACCTGTTCGACGATTACGAAGGCACTCTGGTTCACTCGGAATCGGCCAGCCAGTACGAAGAGGCTGGAGGGGGATTGTTACCGGTGACTCAGATTCCCCTGTATCGAGCATTGGCGTTGTTAGCGCTGTACCCCACCGCTAGCCCCGAACGGCAAGCTCAAATGTTGGATGAGGTGAAAACTCACCAACAACGCCTAAAAATCTGGGCCGATCGCGCTCCGGAGAATTTTCAGCATAAACTCGATTTAGTTGCTGCGGAAACAACACGGATTCAGGGTCATCGAGCACAGGCGATCGAGTTATACGATCTCGCAATTTCTGGGGCGAAAGAAAACGAATACATTCATGAAGAAGCATTAGCCAACGAACTCGCCGCCAAATTTTACCTCGACTGGGGCAAAGAGAAAGTTGCCAGTGGCTACATGCAAGAAGCTTACTATGGCTATGCTCGTTGGGGTGCAAAGGCGAAAGTCGCACATCTCGAACAAAACTATCCCCAACTCCTCGCAGCGATTCTTCAACCCACTCATCCTCAACTCCCATCCGAGTCCACCATCCCCCTAACCCAGACAAGAAGCGCAACCAGCACCAGCCCCAATCTCTGGTTAGATTTTCCTGCGGTTCTCAAAGCCGCTCAAGGGATCTCCGAAGAAATTGAATTAGAGAAACTCTTAGCCACTTTAATGCAGATCGCGATCTCCAATGCCGGGGCGCAAAGCGGTCATTTAGTTTTGTACCAAGATCGTCAATGGGTTGCGATCGCCACATCCGATCGAGAGCGTTTCCAACTGCTAGAAACCCCCCTCGATCGATACTCGAATCTTCCTCAAAGTTTGATTTATTCGGTCGCGCGAACTCAAGAAACGGTTGTCTTTGAAAACTTAAGCACGGCAGACCGATTTGCAGGCGATCGCTATCTTGTTACCCACCAACCCAAATCCGTTTTATGTATGCCGATGAGTCGTCAAGGAAAACTCATCGGGATTTTGTACCTGGAAAACAACTTAACCATCGGTGCGTTTACCCGCGATCGCATCGAAATACTCAAACTTCTCTCCAGCCAAGCGGCCATCTCTCTTGAAAATGCGCGTCTATACCAACAAACGGAAAACTATTCCTACACCTTAGAAGCCGAAGTCGAGCGCAAAACTGAAGCTCTCAACAATAAAGCTCGAGCTTTAGAGGGAACCTTAGAACAGTTGCAACGCACTCAAGCACAACTGATTCAGACCGAAAAAATGTCATCACTCGGTCAATTGGTGGCAGGTATCGCCCATGAAATTAATAATCCCGTAAACTTCATTCACGGCAATATTAATCATATCAATAACTATATTGAAGACCTGATTGGCTTGCTCGAAATTTATCAAAAAGGATATCCGAGTAGAAGTGCCGTTATTCAAGAAAAGAATGAAGAGATAGACCTCTGTTTTATACTGGAGGATATCCAAAAGATTCTCGGTTCGATGGAAGTGGGTAGCGAGCGGATCCGAAAAATTGTTTTAAACTTGCGAAACTTTTCTCGTTTAGACGAATCGATCGTCAAAACTATCGATTTAAAAAGTGGGATTGAAAGCACCTTATTAATTTTGAAACATCGCTTGCAAGAAACAGAAGATCGACCCGAAGTGCGAGTGGTGAAGGAATTTAATGGCTTACCGAAGATTACTTGCTGTCCGAGTCAGCTCAATCAAGTGTTTCTCAATATTATCAATAATGCTATTGATGCGATTCGAGAGACGCCTCAAGGGGGAGAAAATCCAGAAATTCGGATTCGGACTGAAGTCCTCGATCCTCAGCACATCCGGATTGCGATCGCCAATACTGGTAGTCCGATTCCCAAGGGTATTCAAGACCGAATTTTCGATCCATTTTTTACCACTAAACCCGTCGGTCGCGGTACGGGATTGGGGTTATTTGTGAGCTATTCAATAATCGAAAAGCATGGCGGCACGATAACGGTGCGATCGAATCCAGGAGAAGGAACGGAATTCGAGATCGTTGTGCCGATCGAATGCAAACCGATAGCAGGAACGCAACCGAGTTATCCTGCTTGACTCTCGTCTTTCGTCATACCATCCCAACCCACTCTGCAACCCCAAAATCATGTCCGCCCAAACCTTGCAACTCCCCAGCTATCACCTCGGAGAAACTCTCTACGAAGGGAATCGTACCCGAGTTCATCGCGCGACTTGCCACACCAGAGATCGCTCCGTGATTGTCAAATTCTTGTGTAGTGAATACCCAACGTTCAACGAGTTGGTGCAGTTCCGCAATCAGTACGCCATTACCAAGAACCTGACGATCTCTGGTATTGTTCGCCCGTTAAGCCTAGAATCCTGGCACAATAGCTATGCATTAGTCATGGAAGATGTGGGCGGCATCTCCCTAGGGCAATATATCCGACAGCAGCCATTAGAGATGCGAGAGGTGTTGGCAATCGCCGTGCAACTGACAGACATTCTCCACGGACTCGGTCAGCATCGGGTGGTGCATAAAGACATCAAACCGGCCAACATTCTCATTCACCCAGAAACCAAACAAGTCAAACTGATTGACTTTTCCATTTCTTCCCTATTGCCGAAGGAAACCCAGGAAATCCAGAATCCTAACGTGCTTGAAGGAACGCTAGCCTATTTAGCACCCGAACAAACGGGACGGATGAATCGCGGCATCGATTATCGGGCGGATTTCTATGGGTTGGGGGTGACGTTGTACGAACTCCTCACCGGAGAATTGCCCTTCCCCTCTGACGATCCGTTGGAACTGGTTCATTGCCACATTGCTAAACCTCCGACACCTCTCGAGAGAGTTAACCCATCCATTTCCCCAATGGTATCGGCGATCGTGCTCAAACTAATGGCCAAGAATGCCGAGGAGCGCTATCAGAGTGCGTTGGGGTTGAAATATGACTTAGAAAAATGTCTGAGGCAATGGAAAGAAACAGGAAATATCGAAGGGTTTGAACTCGGAGAACGAGATATCTGCGATCGCTTTATCATTCCCGAAACGCTCTACGGACGGGAAACGGAAGTTCAAACCTTACTCGATGCATTCGAGAGAGTTGCCCAAGGTCATACCGAGATGATGCTGGTGGCGGGATTCTCCGGTATCGGCAAAACCGCCGTCGTCAATGAAGTCCACAAACCCATTACCCGCCACAAAGGCTATTTCATCAAAGGCAAATTCGACCAGTTCAATCGCAAT
>NZ_JBRJXU010000016.1:0-11026 GCF_057467645.1 Zarconia sp. | reverse complement strand
CAATCGCGGTGAGTAGGGGGAGAGAAGAAAATGCGAGCCTTGAGCTTGATTTCTCGAGTGTCCTAACCGCCTTGGCGACGGCTATAGTTAACCCATTCGGTCTTCCCCCCCAACGGTCGGCGTTCCCTTGCGTAGGCGCGCGCATACTCGGGGTCCGACCGCTGCCCCCGAAGCGCTCGTTGCCCACCTTCACGAGTGTCCTAATTGCAAGGCGCGACAGCTATATCTGGCGCTCGATCGACCAATTTTCCACTGCATTGAGTGGATCGAGCGCTCTTAATCGAGAGTCGATCGATTGTTTTTGCGCGATCGAATCGAATAATACAAAAAACACTTTATAGCGCTTCGCCATCAGTTTATTTACACTCTTGAAAAAATCGGTTTTTTCCATTCCCCATTCCCCATTCCCCGTTCCCCATGACTGAAAATCTGTAATCATACCAGCGCGAACTGCTATAAAAAACATTTTAAAAATGAAGCTCGAACGACAAAACGCTCTCAACACTCGATCTCCAATGGCGTTGAGAATCGGCGCAATTCTACTGGGACTGAGTGGGGTGGGTCCGGCCCAAACCACCCAAGCCCAAATCCTCCCCGATACGACTCTGCCCCATAATTCGATGGTGGCAATCGAAGGGATGCTGCAACGGATTACCGGGGGCACTCAAGCCGGTAGCAACCTCTTCCACAGCTTCCGGGTTTTCAACCTCGATACGGTCGGAACGGCCTATTTCGACAACCCCCTCACCATCGACAACATCATCACTCGCGTCACCGGAGGACAACTCTCCAATATTGACGGGTTGATTCGCGCCAACGGCAATGCCAATTTATTTCTCCTCAACCCTAGCGGCATCCAATTCGGACCCAATGCCCGACTCGATATCGGTGGCTCGTTTCTTGGCAGTACTGCCGAGAGTTTGTTGTTTGAGGATGGCAGCATCTTCCGTACCACCGAACCCAACGCGCCACCATTGTTAACCGTGAGCGTTCCGATTGGCTTACAATTCGATCGAAATCCCGGAGGAATTCGAGTTGAAGGTTCCGGACATCGTTTAACTTCTCCACAAGATCCGACGTTATCGCCTCTCGAAAGAGTCACTCATGGGGGACTACAAGTTCAACCGGGTCGAACTCTCGCATTGGTTGGGGGAAATGTCACCCTAGACGGCGGACTCCTCACCGCCCCCAGCGGACGCATCGACATCGGCAGTGCGATCCAAGGACTAGTGAACCTCACTCCCACATCTTTCGGTTGGAGATTAGATTACCCAGAAGATACGCAAAATTTCGATCGAAACTTTGGGGACATTCAATTCTCTTCAGCAGCTTTAGTTGATGCCAGTGGAACGGGGGGAAGCGGGATTCAACTGGTGGGACGGCGCATTGCGATGACCGATGGTTCCCTTACTTTTGTCAACACTCAGGGGACTTTACCCGCAGGAGAGATTACCGTTCGCGCCTCAGAGTCGATCGACATTCGCGGTACCGACCCGAATGGGATTTCTGGCGGTTTGAGGACACAAACGGCGAGCGCGGGAGATAGTGGTGCGATCGCCATTTCCACGCCATCTTTAACCCTAGAAGATGGTGCGAGAATCTATTCGGTATCCTTTGGTGCGGGAAACAGCGGCAATATCTCCATCGATGCCCCGGACTCCGTCGACATCACAGGCGCTTCTTCCCTTCGCAAGCTGGCTTTGAGTGCGATAACGTCTAGTACCTTTAAAGCCGGAGATGGGGGTGATGTGACCCTCTCCACTTCCCGTCTGAGTATTCGCGATGGTGGCGTGCTGGTGGCTTTAACCCGAGGAACGGGCAGCGGTGGAGATGTCGTCGTGCGGGCTGCCGATGAGGTGGAAGTTATCGGATTTAATCGAACCAGACCCGGTACGAATACTACTCGCAGTGCATTATCGGCCGCTACGCAGGGTGCCGGGGACGGGGGCGATACGACTATCGAAACGGCCCGGTTGCGGGTTCTCGACGGGGGACGAGTGGTGGCCACTACCCTAGCGAGCGGTGCGGGGGGAGAGTTGAGGGTAACGACCACGGAATCGATCGAAGTTCGGGGAGTCCGGGAAGAAACCTCTCTTCCGAGCACTCTCAGTTCCGATGCCCCAGCTAATGTGCCGATTCAACGAATTCTGGGATTGCCACCCATTCCCTCGGGCAATCCGGGAACGGTTATCCTCAATACCCCTCGATTAACGATCTCAGATCGAGCTCGAGTGGGGGTTGACAATCAAGGGTTGGGGAATGGGGGAGATATGCGCATAGCGACCGAGGTCGTATTTCTCGAGACCGGGGGACGTATTGCGGCCTCGAGCGCATCGGGAGAAGGGGGTAACCTCTTCCTGGAAGTTGGAGACCGGCTGCAACTGCGCAACGGAAGCCAAATTACCGCAGAAGCTGGTAACCGTGGCAATGGAGGGAATATTTCCATCGATACTCAAACCCTCGTCGCCTTGGAAAATAGCGATATTACTGCCAATGCTCAAACCGGATTGGGCGGAGGGGTGAGCATTGTCGCCACCGGCATTTTCGGCACCCAGTTTCGAGATTTTCAAACCCCCAACAGCGATATTACTGCGACATCAGCACTTGGGGCGCAATTTAGCGGCGTGGTGGATATTCAAACCCCCGATGTCGATGCCGGTGTGGGATTAGTGCAGTTAAGCGAAAGCCCTGTCGATCCGACTGAGCGAGTGGTTCCCGGCTGCGGGGCTTATGCCAACAGTCAATTCATCGTCACCGGACGGGGAGGACTCCCAGAAAACCCCACCAACCCCATCGCCCCTGAAACGGTATGGCAGGATTGGCAAGATTTTTCATCCGTAACGGAAACAAGCGCGGACACGACCGTCGAGTTACCAGTTCCCACACCCGAATCTTTCTCTTCCATTGAAGCCACGGGGTGGATTCTCAATGAAGCTGGAGACGTCGAACTGATTGCCACGAATCCCTCAGGAAAAGGTGCTTGGGGGGAGCGATCGAGTTGTCAGCGATCGCATTAGACCCAGACACGCAGAAGGGTTCAGGGCATGGGTGAACGGTTATATAGCAGTTGCCATATCGGTTCGGACACATTCGACCGACTTCTTTCCCCCATACCCCAGAGCACTCACCTTGACCTGATGATATTTACTGAAAATCGAATAAACCAAATATAAAGCTCGTGCAAAACCTCGTAGAAATACTCGATTTCGTCACTCAGCCGATCGAGCAAGGGTGTCTTGTTCCTCAGTGTCCCATTCAATGGGGAATTTGCTGTTCGATCGGCATTTCCTCTCCCGTTGATTACTGAGGATTTTACGGATAAAGATTTGATAAAGTTAGGCGGATTTATGGCTGTTTCAATTTGAAATACGTATTATTACTGATATTAGTCAGCGATCGATTTTTACATCGTCGAAGACTCGAGATAAGCGCCGCGATCGATCTAGGTTATCCACCAGAATACGCGCATTTTACCCGTCGCTTTCTGGCAAGTCTTCCCGAGCGAAAATCATGATGATGACAACGGATACAAACTAACGCTTTTAACACGAATGTCAACCAGAAACTTCTGCTATGCTTTTAAAACAATTACTCTCTCGAACCGGGAAACACATTCTTCAAGAATCTGTAGAAGCGCTCTATCTCCAAACCGGTTTTGATGCCACGCGACCCATTGCCATTCGCGGTCAAATTAACGAGCACTGCAATTATAAATGTCGTTACTGTAACTTCTGGCGCAAAGAAAAATATTGTGAGGAAATGACGATCGAGCAATGGCAAAATGCTCTTTTAAGTTTGCGCTCGTTTATTGGTTCGTACATCATTCAATTTTCCGGTGGGGAACCCTTTATCAAACCCGGATTTGTCGATCTCCTAGAATTTTGCCATCGAGAAAAAATTGGCTGGGGCGTTATCACCAATGGTTCGGCATTCAATCGCCGCACTGTTGAAAGAGTGGTGGCAGCACGACCGACGAATATCGATATTTCCGTAGATGCCGCAACACCGGACATTCACGATTTTGTGAGAGGCGTTCCCGGTTCTCTCAAGCGAATTACGCAGGGGCTTGAGTTTTTAACATTACAACGGCAGCAACAAGGTCTCAATTTTCCCATTCGGATTAAACCCACCGTCCACCGACTAAACTTTCGCTATCTTCCCCAGCTGGTTGAATGGGCACAGCAAGTGGGAGCTACTACCATCGACTTTTCTGCTGTCAGACCCAGACGCCAAAAATCAGAGGTAGAAACCGAACTGTGGTTGGACGATCGCCGGGATTTAGATACTTTAGAGGAAGTCGTTGAGATCCTAGTGACCTTGAAACAGCAAGGGGCGCCGATCGAAACCAGTGTTGCCAAACTTCGGGGGTTATCCAATCATTTTGTTCGCCAGCCCGTTTATCACGGCGTATCTCCGTGCCGGGTCAGTTTGCGCGAATACTACATTCGTCCCACAGGGGATGTCATCATGTGTTGGTTTTATCCCTTTATTGGTAATGTCAAAACTCATGGGGCTAAAGAAATCTGGTATGGCGAAAAAGCCCGGACCTTGCGATCGCAAATGGTCAGTTGCACGAAATTTGGTAGCGTTGCCTGTGGGAATTCTTGTCTGACCCATCGCTCGTTCTCCCAAGAAGTTAAACGCGGTTTGCTAATGCTCAAACAGGCGCGAGTTTAGACGTATCACCCAAAAAGAACGATGGTCATCGAAGCATTAAAATATCGGATGCAGCGCAATTGGCGCGCGCGGAGGATGCAAGAGTTTACTCAACGCATGCAACTCCAACCGGGAATGCGAATTATCGATCTCGGCGGACTTCCCGAATTGTGGGAAACCTTCGATTTCGAGCTCGATATTACCCTCGTGAATTTCGGTTCCCAATTCTCACACCTTTCCGGGTCTTACCGACGAACCTACCGCATTTTGAGCGCAGATGCTTGCGATCTGAAAGAATTAGCGGATGGGGAATTCGATCTGGTTTTTAGCAATAGCGTTATCGAACACGTCGGACTCCCAGATCGCCAAGCAAATTTTGCCCAAAACGTCCGGCGATTGGCACCGCAATACTGGGTGCAAACCCCATCGATGTGGTTTCCCATCGAAGCCCACTGCAATCTTCCGTTTTGGTGGTTGTATCCATCTTGGTTGCAACAAACATGCCTCGCGCGATGGCAGCGTCAGGGAAAACAGTTTATATGGCAGCAAATGAACAGCACCCGCGTTCTCACGCTCGATCGGCTCAAATCCCTATTTCCAGGTGCTTCAGTTTACGTTGAATCCGTTAGTGGATTTCCCAAATCGTACTCGATGTACCAAACCTAAGTAACGCCACGTGCAACTTAATTCTCCAAAATCCTCTCGCACGGGGGAAGGGGGAAGGGGACAAGGGGAATTTTTCGACTCGCTCACCATCCTTTCGAGCGCAAAAAGAGCGCACACCGCGTTAAGTCCCAAACCTACATTTGGACCGTTCCCACCCGCGCGATACCCTGCTTTTCCAAATAAGCGGCAACCCGCAATAGGAGAGATTCATCGTAAGGTTTAGCCACAATTTGTACCCCCAACGGTAGAGAATTGGCACGGCAAACGGGCACGGATAATACCGGCAAACCGATAAACGAAAGCGGTTGGGTAAAGAGTCCCAAATGGGGACGAACCAGCATTTCTTGGCCATCGATTTCCATTGTCGTTTGCCCGATTTTCGGGGCAACGCAGGGGGTTGTGGGAGCGAGAATGATGTCCACCTCTTGAAAAATTTCTTGCACCCGATGGCGAAACCACTGGCGAAATCGCTGGGATTGTAAGTACCAGGTGGCTGGAATCAATGCCCCGGCGAGGAAGCGATCGCGGGTTGCCGGGTCGAAATCCTCCGGGCGCGATCGCAAATTTGCCAAGTGCAGGTTGCTCCCTTCGCTGGCGGTGATGATATACGCCGCAGCCTTGGCTCGATGGGCTTGGGGGATCGATACCTGCCGGGTAACGTTTAGTGCCCCAGCGACCGCTGACACCGCTTCGATCGCACTCGTTTCGGCATTTTGGACGAAATAGCCATCGGCAACGGCAATCCGCAATCCTTCAACGCCCCGAGCGAGTTCGGGTAACGTCGGCTGTGGGGGACGAGAGGTACAAATGGGATCGCCGGCATCGACCCCTTGGAGTATGTCAAAGGCTGCGGCAATATCCCGTACCGATCTCGCCATCGGTCCGATACAATCGAGACTCCCAGAAAACAACGCTGCTCCCGATCTCGATAGTCTGCCGTAGGTGGGTTTCAATCCGAAAATCCCGCACAAAGCCGCTGGAACTCGAATCGAACCGTTGGTATCCGAACCCAATGTCAGGGGAACCAATCCGCCTGCTACCGCCGCAGCGGACCCCCCAGAAGACCCCCCAGCAATTCGAGTGCGATCGTGGGGATTGCGCGTTGCCCCGTAATGGCCATTTTCTGTGACGAACCCGTAGGCGTACTCGTCCATATTCAGGGTTCCCATCGAAATTGCCCCGGCTTGTTGGAGTTTGGCAACGGCGGTGGCATCCCTGGTGGCCCGAGGATGGGAGGCGTTAATTTTCGATCCGGCAAGGGTTGTGATTCCGGCAACATCGAAGAGATTTTTGACCGCAAAGGGAACCCCCGCCAAGATGCCGGGGTCTTCTCCTCGAGCGATTTGAGTATCGATGATTTCGGCACGATCGATTGCCCGATCGCGGGTAATTTCGGTAAAACAGTTGAGGCTTTCGTTATCGAGATCGATGCGTTGAATGGTTGTCGAAATCACATCTTTCGCACTGACTTTTCCCGATCGAATAGCCGTGACAATCGCAATAGCATCGAGGGTCGCAAGGTCTAAGTTCATGGTCTCAAGTCACGGCTCGAATTTAGGTGCGATTTCGATACTCGAATCTAGGGGAAATTCCATGACCCGTTGGGCAATTTCTGTGAGGTTGGCAAAATTTTCTTCCACCCCCGAGCGATATTCCGCATCGATTTCGAGATCGATAATTTTTGCCAGATCGTCGATGCTGGGACGGAAATTTTCTTGCTTTTCGCTCATTTCAATCATTGGATTTCTGTTAGCAAGAGAGAATATAGAATGTGGAATTCGGAAGCGCGGAATTCGGAACGATCGATTGAATGATTCTCCTCTTTCCTGTCTCCCGTGTCTCCCCCCTCTTTCGTGTCTCTTTTGCCCCCGAAGCTCACCTTAACCTACATGCGGTGCGATCGCACCAGGAAAATTGCGCGCTGGCAGATGAAATGCTTGGTTGACAACCATTTTGGGCGATTTGGGCAAAAAAGTTGCGCGAAGGTACCAAATAATGGTCAAATATATAGGCGCAAGCTTCTAAGGGGGCGTGGCGGAATGGTAGACGCTACGGACTTAGAAATCTGGGCCTCGATCGAGAAATCTTTCGAGTGAACGCTCTCAAATTCAGGGAAACCTAAATCCGACGCCGGACAAGGCAATCCTGAGCCAAGCTAGAGCAACGGTTCTAGAAGGTGCAGAGACTCGACGGGAGCTACCCTAACGTTTAGCCGAGGGTAAAGGGAGAGTCCAATTCTCAAAGTCTCTAGATCGAGACAGCAGCGAAAGTTGCGAGAGGATGAAAATCCGTTGACTGGTGACAGTCGTGAGGGTTCAAGTCCCTCCGCCCCCATATTAATTCGTCAATGTTAGTTTGTATCGATCGTGGGTTGTATTAAGCAAACGGCAAGTTTTGTTGCGTTTTACATCTAATAGCACTCTGGTAAGCAAGAATACAGTTAGGATGAGATTCGGAAATAATAATTAAATTATTCAGCCAATGTTCTCAAGGAGATCCGTATGACACCTGTAATGTTACGGCAGCTCTGGTCATCGATCGAAGCCACTCAGACAAACGTACTCTTGACCCTCGACGATGCGAGTCTGGTACAATGGCTGATGAAACAATTCAAACAGGAGAGAGCGCTAAATCGGGATGAAACTCACATCCTGAGTGATTACATCAGCTCCAAAATCCTTTTGATTCGTGACTTAGCACATCAACGGCTCGTTGCAGACAGCTAAAGTATCAGTTCCTTGGAGCGGGATTCAGTAGATGAAAACCCGATTTCAAGTAATTTAAGTGAGTATTCTCGATCGAGATTTAAGTTTGAATGGGAAGCTGAGTTCAACTGGCATAAAAGTTCGATCGCAGCGAGTTCGCGCCTCAGCTTCCAAACCCGATCCAGAGAGTACCGTTAGGGGTGAGTCGATGGTAGGTCGTGTTTTTTGGAGTTGAGCTGACTCGCGCTCTAAAAAAGTAAGCATGAAGGTTCGACGCTTCTGTTCTTCCTTGGAAGACTTCTCACGCGCTAGAGGTACTCATGACTGAAAAAGAGCTTCTAGAGCGTTATGCCAGTGGAGAAAAGAATTTTGAAAATGTCGATTTAAGGGGAGCGGATTTAAGCGGGACGATGCTGCTGTTTGTCAATCTCAGTGGCGCAAATCTGAACGATGCCCGACTCAGCGGGGCAAACCTAACCGGTGCGAGACTCAAAGGAGCAAAATTGATTGGTGCGGACTTAACCTGTGCCAGTTTAGTCAGCGTTAACGCCTTAGAGGTCGATTTACGCGGTGCGAACCTCGGCGGGGCAAATTTGAGTGGGGCAAAACTCCGAAAAGCGAACCTGAGCGGCGCTCATTTGATTGGAGCGAACTTTCGCAGCGCCAACTTAAATGCTGCTCGTCTCGAACGAGCGAATCTGAAAGGCGCTCGCCTCAAAGGAGCTAGTTTAAGCGATGCGGACCTCGAAGGGGCAGATCTCGAAGGGGCGAATCTCATCGGGGCTGAGATTGATGGCACGAAGTTTACCGAAGTCAATCTCGCTCGAACGATTATGCCTGATGGTAAACTCGGCACCCCCATAGCAAACTAGGTGCATATCGAGTATCTCGATCGAGCGCCGAGCCCTATTCTTAAGGGATTCATATTTGTTAACATTGGGAAAACCCCATTCCCGACTCTTTTACCGCGCGTTTTACCCCGCTTTTTCACTGTATGGCCCCGCTTCAGGTTTTCGAACAATCTATTCAAATTGCTGCGAGTTCCACTGCTGTGGAAAAATGTTTGACCGATCTCGAATTGATGCACCGATGGCTCAATCCCGCTTTGCGATGCGAAGCTGTTGGGGAGTGGAGTACCCAAATCGGTGCCAAAAGCCGTTTTATCATCAAGATTCCCATTTTGCAGCCCGCTTTATATAGTGAAGTGGTGGAGCGCAAACCCGGTTTAGTCGTGTGGCAATTCAACGGGTTTTTCACCGGGCGCGATCGCTGGGAATGCTGTCCCCAAACCGACGGAACCCTGCTCGTCAATCGTTTCGAGTTCAAAATTCCCAATCCCATCGTTCAGTTTGGCTTCGATCGCTTTGCCGCCCGATGGACGAAAGAAGATATGCTGGCTCAGTTGCGTCGCCTCAAGCGGGTTGCGGAACAAACCTACCATCGATCGGGAATAAACGGTTAAGCTGATGTGCGATCGGTTAAGGGGTTTGGGGTGTAGGGAAAGGAGCATTGGTAAGAGGCGCTCGATGCGCGGGTGTCGCCAGTGTATCGGTCAAGTGTTGCGATTGCAGGCTTGACGACACTAAATCTACGGCAAGACAAATCACCAGCGATTCTAACCATCCCCCATTCCCTACCCTCACCCAAAACCGTCTTATCCAAAACTGACGTTAGAGTATCTTGCTTTTCCTGGAGTCTGCCTCATCGGATAATATTCAGGTCTCAAACAAGTGAACGAGGGGGCACAACGCCATGCCAGGTATCCGCAAAACGGCGCAGGTCGGAGATATTCACCTATCTTATCTAGAGTGGGAACGAGGTTCGATTCCCCTGCTGCTGCTGCATGGGTTGGCGGATAACGCCCTAGTGTGGTCGGCAGTGGGAGAAGCTTTGAGCGATCGCTACCATGTTGTGGCGGTGGATATGCGCGGTCACGGCGACAGCAGCAAACCCGATGGCGGTTACGAGTTCGATCGCATCATTGCCGATTTGGAAGCCTTAATGGATATCCTGGGCTGGTCTGCAACCCATGTCGTCGGTCACTCCTGGAGCGGTAAAGTCGCCACCATCTGGGCAACCCAACACCCGCAACGGTTGCAAAGTATGGTGCTCGTCGATCCGATTTTCGTCTACGGTATGCCGGGAATTTTGCGGCTCAGTTTTCCCTTGTTTTACCGGTTTTTACCGTTTCTTCAAGGGATGGGACCCTTCGAGAGCGAGGAAGCCGCTCTTGCCAAAGCTCGCCAAATGAAACAATACCGAGACTGGACTCTTTTCCAAGAGACAGCTTTTCGCCAGAGTATCGAACCGAAGTCCGATGGTGGATGGGGGAGCAAATTTACCGTTGCCGCCCGCAATGAAATCTTCGATGCGGTGCTGCGAGTGCCCGGACTGACGCAGCCGGTGAGCGTTCCCACCCTATTCGTGCAGCCGGAATCTGGGGTGAACCGCTACGACTGGCAACTCAAGCCGTATCAAAAGTATCTCTCGAATCTGAAAATTCAAATGGTTCCGGGCAATCACTGGGCTTTTTTAGTAGAACCGGAAGCATTTAAGACTGCGATCGCTCAATTTTTAGATCGACAAAATGGTTAGCCGGCATTCTTCATGAGGTTCGATCGAGATTGGGGTTTCGCGTGAATTATCCAGGCTCGGTGCGATCGTGGGTTGGTGTTTGAAATTGCGATCGCGATCGCACTCGAGACCGGATTTCGATCGTCATCTACCCCTGAGTGCGATCGTCATGACCTCAGAATATCGATCGCCCGAAATCTTCGTATGACTCACCACTCACCCCAGGATTCGATCGCCCAAAATCTTCGTACAACTCACCACTCACTCTAGGATTCGATCGCCCAAAATCTTCGTACAACTCACCGCACAACCCAGGATTCGATCGCCCAAAATCTTCGTATGACTCACCGCACAACCTAGGATTCGATCGCCCGAAATTCCCGTACAACTCACCGTATACCCCCGTGGGAGATCGCCAAAAAACT
>NZ_JBRJXU010000015.1:0-53670 GCF_057467645.1 Zarconia sp. | reverse complement strand
GGTGCGGGGGGTTCCGGTTCCGGTGCGGGGGGTTCCGGTTCCAGGGGCAGGATTTCGACGATGGGGGTAACTGCTGGGGATGGGGGTTCGGGTTGGTTGAGGGCAAAGCTAATCCCCACCAAGGTTCCGACTCCCACGAGTCCACCGGCGATAGCGCGGGCGATGGCGGTTTTTTTGAAACCGGGTGGGGAGGGAAGAGACGATCTGCCCGAGGCGGAGGGGTCGGTGGCGGCCACCGTTGCACCGGTGGCGGGGATGGGGACTTGATAGATGGGGGTCCCGGTCGCAGGGATGGGGACTTGATAGATGGGGGTTCCGGGAGCGGGGGCGACACCCAATGCCGGAGATGGCTTTGGGGTGGTGGGTTCGAGGGCCGCTCGCATTTCCTGGGGTTGGGAATAGCGATCTCGAGGATGGGATTCGATCGCTTTATCTAAGACGGCGGCTAATTGCGGGCTGACTCCTTGAGCGTATCCTTGCCACAGCAGGGCCCCAGTTTGCGGATCGGTTGTCATCTGCTGCGGTGTAAAACCGGTGAGGGCGTAAATCGCCGTCATTCCCAAGCTGTAGAGATCGCTGGCGAAGACGGGACGACCGGAGGCCTGTTCGGCGGACATAAAACCGGGGGTGCCGATGATGATGCTGTGGGTGACGTTTCCCGTGGAACTGAGGGTCGTCGCCATGGTTTCCCGAACCGCCCCAAAATCGATCAGAACGGGTTCGCCATCAGATTTTCGGAGAATGATATTCTCGGGTTTGAGATCGCGATGGACGATACCCTGGCGGTGGACGTATTCGAGGGTGGACAGCAAGCTCTTGAGGAGGCTGCGGACGCAAGGTTCGTCAAGGACACCTTCGAGTGCGACCTTGTCGGCGAGGGTTTGACCGTCAATCCACTCTTGCACCAGGTAAAATTGCCCGGCTTCGCAAAAGTAGGCATAGAGGGAGGGAATGCGATCGTTCCCATCCCCCAAGGATTCGACGATCGCCGCTTCTCGGGCAAATCGTTCTCGTACCAGTTGCAGGACTTGGGGATCGTTGCCGGCGGGTTTGAGTTGCTTGATGGCACAGTAGCGACCGGAGGGCATGTGGGTATCTTGCGCGAGAAAGGTTTCTCCAAATCCCCCCCGTCCTAGGGAACGAACGATCCGATAGCGATGGTTGAGTAGGGTTGAGTTCATAATCGATGGCGGTCGGGTAACGCTTTTTCGCAGCCAGAAAAGCTCTTGGTCAGTGTGGGTTCTCGATCGATCTTCACCCACCGACAGACTCTTTCCGTATCAATACTCAGTATAAATAATTCATGGAAGTTCACCCGATGCAACATTCCGATCGCACCTTATCCGATGGGGATTTCCGATGCGTCCCGATCTTGAGTTATCGGACAATGTTAATTTCTAGATCGTATCCAACCGGTCGGAGTCGATCGCCTTCGGCATCGTAAGCCCACACCCACAAGCTCTCTTTCCCCAACGGGAGGGTCATCGAGGGAACGGCCAGACTCCAGGAACCATCGCCATTCACCCGCGACGCCGTCACGAGGCGATCGCTGCTGCCGTAACTGAGATAGACCGCATCGGCCGGTCGATTTCGTTCAGGAAGAATGGCGGAACCTTCAATGGTATAAATGGGTTTTCCCCGGCGAAGTGCGTGCCGATTTCCGGGTTCTGGCATGGGGAGGCATTCCCGGTCTTCGGTGGCGATGCACCACCGCTCGAGGGTGCCAATGGCGGTGCTGTCTCGGGTTAATTCTAGGGGAGTTTGGCTGCGACGCCACATCCACCGTTCGGCAACGAGGCGTTCGGGTCGGTATCGTTCGAGGATGTATTGGAAAATAATGGGGGTGGTATCGGCGATCGTACGTCCGGTGAGAATAATACCGTCGGTGAGTAAGATGCGCTCGGGTTGGGTCGCTTCGAGTTCGCGCGCGACGACTTCCTGAGCAACCGTTGGTAGCGCGTAATAAAGGTTGCCGAATTTGGAACAAGAGGGTTTATCGAATAAGTAATACCAAATCCCTTCGGTATTGGCCGTATAAAAGCAAGATTGGCGATCGATGTCGGCTTTAAAGGTTTCGAGAACTTCTAAATGAGCGGGTTGCAAGATTTCAGCATTTGATTTCGTTAGGTTATCGAAGCGTCCGGATAGATTAGAAAGCGCAAAACCAGGTTCGGCGGCAATTAAAGCGAAGAGAATTGCCACAACCATAATTTTTCGATCGGGATAATTTAAAAATAAAATTAATTTTTCTTTTAAATAAATCTGGTTAACTTTTAAAGTGATATAAGTAATGAGTATAAAGCACCAAAACCCACCTTGACCCGCCATAATAACATTACTGCGATCTAACGGAACTCTCATGTGAAGTAAACTCACAAAAAGAGTCACGAATAAGAAAAAATGCTTTTGAATAAAGTGTTTAATATTCGTGTTGTGGATAAAGTCGTACGTTAAATAGACCAACGTCATGCTTTGCACGAGCATTGGCAGCCAATATAATTGATTGACCCAATTAATTTTTAGATCGGGCATCGGCAACGCAAACATATACCGACTGTATTTCGGCCAGTAGGAAACCTGAGATAAAATTTCGGTCACTTGAGAGAGTCCGAGAATGCATACAATGAATAGACAGGAAAATATAATCCCTAAAATTGAAAACCGAATCCACCGCCAGTAAGTCTGCTTTTCTAAGCTCAAACTTAGTGCACTGACAAAAATATAAGTGACTAAAAAATAAATGGCTCGATCGTAAGTATGCAAAAATCCGATCGGAATTAAGACACCCACCCAGAACGAAAGCAGGCGCAGTTTTTGGATCGCGGATATTTTCGCACTATAGGGTTTGTCGAATGAATGAGGCTCGTAAAATCCCCCTGAATAAGGGGAATTCAGAGAGACTGGAGATTCACAATCTACCCTCCCTGAGTTGGGAAGCGCGATAGACAAACGAAAATAACGGAGCGTTAACGCGAGGTTAATTGTCAAAATAAAGCTTCTGCCGCCATCAAGGAAAAAGAAATATTTCTCAAATAAACAGCAGATAACGATCGAAAAAATAAAAATATATTGGCGATACTTTGTCAATAATAAACTGACAATCTCCCACAGTATCCAAAAATAGCCGAACATTGCCAAAATGGAGGTATAAACATAAAAAAAACGGGTCATGGCAATCCCGTTATTTCCATCTCCAACCCACCAATTTGCCAGTAAACTCGGTACGGCATCTAAGCCAAATCCATGAATAAAAACACTTTGAAGAAAAGGTTTTTCGAGTTGGGTGAAATTCGGTAAATATCCGAGATATTCTCCTTCGTGAAAGGTATCTACCAGCGGTCTCCCGAAATCGGGACAGATTCGATCGAGCGACCAGATGATAATTAAGCCGATCGTGAAGATTGAAACCAGGGCTTTATTTTCGATGATTTTTAAAACGAGAGCGAGACATTTTGCTTTTATTTGTGAATGAAGTTGAGATAGGCAAAATGCGATCGCCGCTGGAACAAACAACAGAATTGCAAATTTGAGATAATCGGTATAAGGAGAAAATTGTTTGATGGCAACTGTTGAAACCACTCCCGTATCATTTTCGGCAAACGGAAGTTCGATCGTATTGACGATTGGCAAAAGCACCAACCATGAAATTAGGGTAATACTTAGGAGACCGGTGAAATTGGAATTCTCTCTTGAATTTCCTCGGTGTTGGGAGTCTGGCATGGCTTGCAATTCGTCACTAAAGTCGAGTAAAGTAATTGCTTATTACTTATCAATCATCCATTTCTACTCGAAGATCCGAACCAAGTTGCACCAGTTTATCTTGGGTGAGATCGTAACTCCAAACCCGGAAAATATTATCCCCTTCAGGAAGAGACATCGTCGGAATCGTCAGCGTCCACCGCAAATCGGGATTAATCCGCGCCGCAGATACCAACCGATTCTCCTCGCCGTAACTGAGGTAGACCGCATCGACGGGTTGACCGTTGGGGGATAGTGTCGTCCAGCCGTTCAGAGATGCCGTATCCCCCATATCGATTTCCAGTTCCTCTAAATTAGCCGTCAGTCGGCAATCTGGGGGAGTGTAACACAGGGTATCGGCGCTTCCCAGGGTATTGGAGGCAACCGGATCGAAGGTAATATTTTGCGATCGCCGCTGCCAAAACCAATGGTCGGAAATACTGCGGTAGGGTTGATAGTTTTGCAGGAAATATTGATAAACCCGCGATGCCGAATCGAGAATCGGGACGCCATCAATCGCATTCGACCACATGGAATTGGTTAGGAGAATAATATTTGGCTGAGTTTCCTCAATTTCGCGAATCACCGCATCTTGGGTTTCGGGAGGTCGAACGTAGTATAGATAGTTGATTTTAGAACAAGAAGGCTTGTCGAAGAGATAGTACCACAGTCCTTCCGAGGTTAAGGTATAAAAACAAGATTGCCGATCGATTTCCGGCTGTAGCGTCTCCCAGGCTTCGAGATAGTGAGGCTGAAGCAGTTCGGTGTCGGGTTTGCGTAGAGACTCAACATAGTCTTGAAGGCGCGCGCCGTAATTAAAGAGATGAAAGCCGGGTTCGGCGGCAATGGCTGCCAGTATCAGTAACACAAAAAATAATTGCGCGGTGGGTGCGATCGTTCCTTCAGTAACACCCGCTTCAAAATAGGTTTGATAGAGTTTCAGCATCAGGTAAACGAGCAAAAATACTGTCACTGTTGCTGCAAAGGTTCCCCGTCCGGGACTGCGATCGACCAAAATTCGCATATAGGTTAAAGAGGCAACGAACAAGACGAGGATGAGATGATTTTGAAGGAAAAAGTCTCTTTTAGAATGGGAAATCCAATAGTCCCAAACGAGATAGATGAGAACGGAGGATAAGAATAAAATTCCGAACCAATCTAAGAATGAAAAGTAATTGAGTTCGATATCTCGCAGGGGGAGAAAGGCGACATATTTGCCATACTCAGACCAGTAGGCAACTTGTCGGAAGATCTCAATGACTTGTGCGATTCCCAGGATGGAAATTTCCAGGAGAAATCCCAGACAAATCCCCAAGCCAGACTCTCCCAGCCAAACTCGCAGGTTTTGCCGACCAAAAGCAATCATTAATGCCGAAGCCACGAGATAAACGGGAACGAAATAGGCGGCGCGATCGTAAGTGTGGAGAAAACTCAAGGGTAAGGATGCGCCGACGAGAACCGCTAGAAATTTTGGGTGTTTGCCACCGGAGAAAACGGTCGGAACGGCAACGCGAAAATAACGCACCACCAGCGCCAGTTGCATGATAAAAACTACATCGCGACCACCGTAGGTTTTATAGATAAAGTTTTCTAAAACACAGAAGAAAATTAAGGCGATCGAAAAAACTTGGACTTGATACGCTTTGAGTTCGATTGAACTGACAATTTCCCAGATTAGCCAAAAATAAGCCATGCAGGCGATCGCATTTTCTACGGAATAGAAAAAACGGGTCAGGGCGATGGTATTATTTTCTGTAGCGAGGCGATCGGCAATCAAGCTTGGCAGTGCGTCTAAGCCAAATCCGTGAATAAAAAATGTTCCTAAAAAAGGTCGATCGAGTTGAGTAAAGTTCGGCAGCAAACCGAAATACTCCCCCTCGTGAAAAGGATCGATGACTGCTGAGTTCCAGTCGGGAACTCCCCAATCAGCAACGACGATAAAACTGACGTAAATCGTCCAAAATATTGCCAGCGATATTGCTAAAGCTAAAACCCGCTTTTTTCGAGTCAAAAGAGAGAAAATGGTTCGATAGATCTTCTGCCAAAATTGTGGCTTGAGTATGAGGACGATCGCGGCCACCAGAGATGGAAACAACAACAGCAATAAAAACTTCAGGTAATCGGTATAGGGACTCAAATTTTTGATGCTGGTGTAGGAAACAATCGAACGTGCCTCTTCTTCTAATGGCAGCGCAATCCCATTCACCACCGGCACGATCGCGATCCAAGAAATAAGAACGATCCCCAAAACGGCAATCGGATTGGGTTTAAGCTGAGGTTTAGAAACAGACATAGATGCAAGGGACCCCACGGGGGGAATTTAGCCGTAATATTTCAGCGCGGTTTTTAACGCCATCTCCACGTTAATGTAGTTAGAATCGGCATCTTGCGCTTTCATCTCGACGGATGTCCAACCCTGATAGTTCCCTTGTTTTAAAGCTTTAGCAAAGCGACGGTGTTCGACGATTCCCGTTCCGACGGTGCCGAGATAGGGTTCGCTAATGTGAAAGTGGCAAATTCGATCGACGCATTTGGCGATCGCCGGTTCGATTTCTTCTTCGCTTAAGGTCATTCCCGCCGTATCTAAATGCAATCCGAATCCCTCATTTCCCACGGCTTTTACTAAGTCTAAACCTTGCGCGGAGGTATTGACAAAATTGCAGCTATATAAAATTGGATTGGGTTCGATGCACAAGGTCACATGATGTTTCTTGGCGACTTCACCCATCTCAAAGAAAAAGTCTCGTGCGATTCGTTCGGCTTCTTTGGGTTTGATATTTCCCACCCGCCGATTTTTGGGAGATCCAAAGACCAACACCCGCACCCCCAATTTCTCGCCGAGTTGAATAATTCCCGTTAAATAGTCGCGGGTTTCTTGCCGATTTTCAGCACTCTCAAAGACTTTCAACTCCGATCGACCGTACAACAGCGCCTGGAGGGAAACGATTTCAATGCCGCGAGAATTCCAGAACTTTTTGTAATCGGCAATTTCTCCATCGCTAGCAGTCAATGGCGACGACCAAATTTTGGTGGGTGCAATTTCAACACCCCGAATTTCTAAGGTTTGCATTAAATCTGCAATGGCTTCTTCTTCGGGGTTTTGCCACGCAATATTAGAAATAGAAATTTTCACGATCGTCCCCTCTTTTCTGGCTGGGTTTACACGGGTTTTTGAGATTGTGCTTTCACAAAGTTGGTTAAATCTTTGAGTATGCACGATCGCTCGTACAAATAGGACGATGCACCCCTCCCGAATCGATCGCCGTATCGGGTTTTCATATCGTAGCGAATCGGTCGATCGTGGGGTCGATTGGTAAACGCCAACCCAAAAGCGTCTCGCGCCACCTCGCGAACGGGGGTGGGTTCCGTGGCAAAATTCACCAATTCGAGACCGCAATCGAGGACGATCTGAATATCTCGCCACAGATAGTCTAGGTTGTAAAACTGAAACACGTGGTCGCAGTGAATTTTCTTCACTTGGTTGTTGTGGAGGAAGTCGTAGACGATATTTTTTTTCAGTCCATCCCCAAACAGTGCCGGTAAGCGGACGATGGCACAATCGAATCGATCGCGAACGAAATTTTCGAGTTCGAGGCGATGTTTGCCATAGGGGTGCAAGTTTTCCGTATCGATGGCAGTGGCTTCATCCACATCTCGCGGAATCGGATACACATCCACCGTCGAAATGAGAACGAACTTGTCTGCTTCAACTTTTGTTAAGGATTGCATCAATCGATCGAGACTGGCTTTGTCGCGATCGGGTTCTTTATTCGCCAGCCACTTCACCGCCGGCGCACCCGCACAGATGAGGAAGTCGAATTTCTCGCCGGCAATGGATTCGATATTTTTCGAGTTGTATCCCTTCTCGAAGGAACTTTGGCGGGTGAGATTCCCCCCCACAAATCCGGTATATCCGATAATGCCTCGATTCACGATCGCACCTCCGCAATTGAATTAGATTTGGGATCGTACTTTCCCAGACAGGCTTGAATCAGGGTTTGCATCACGAGAACGTTCCCCCGAATCGGACTGATTTTCGTCGGTGTCGGTCCGGTTTTGGGATAGATGCGAGTGACGGGAAGTTCGCGCACGTCGTATCCCAACCGCGCCGCGCGAATCGCCAGGTAGTAGTGGAGTTCGTAGCCGGAAAAGACCTCCCGAAACGGTGCCACCCGTTCGTCAAGCAGCAAGCGGCGAGAGTAGGCACGAAACCCGTTGGTGGTATCGGTATAGGGCCACCCGGCCGCGAGACCAATCAGCGGCGCGTGAATGAGTTTGATAGCCCAGAATCGTTCGGGGGGGGTGTTAATCGCCTCACCACCGGGAACGAATCGCGAACCCTGAACGTGATCGCATCCGTCGTCGAGGGCCTCAGC
The DNA here is from genome assembly GCF_057467645.1 of Zarconia sp. Lineage (NCBI taxonomy): Bacteria > Bacillati > Cyanobacteriota > Cyanophyceae > Oscillatoriales > Zarconia > Zarconia sp. The sequence continues at coordinate 45,556 of NZ_JBRJXU010000015.1, read as the reverse complement.
AAAGCTGGGAATCGCCGAGGGATCGTCTTTGTTGTTCCCGTCAATGGTAATGATGCCGTCGTATCCTCGCTCCATGGCGTAGGCAAACCCCATCCGCAACTGAGCGCTCAATTTGCCGGTATCTTGCTTCACCAGCAGCGTTCGCACCCCCAGTTGCGACAGTTTATCGGGTTCGGTCGACCCATCGCTGCTGCCGCCATCCGCAATTATGATATCGAAGCGGCTCGAAATCTGCCGCATTCGATCGAGCTGCTTTTGAATTTTTAATCCTTCGTTAATAATTGGAATGCAGATGCAATATCGACTCTGTTTGGGGGCCAGTTCGATGGATTGGTGGCGGGGAACTTGCCAGGTTTTGGTCTCGAGCAACGGTTGATACCCTCCATATCGCGACGATCGCTTGGTGGTACGGTCGATCGCCTTGCTGGCTCGAACCAGATTGGCGATCGACTCTAAATTTTTTGAGTTTAAATTATTGTTTTAGTTTAAATTGTTTTAGTGTCATCCTAAAGAGAAATTTTTTTCGACTCTTGCACGATATTTCGACGTTCTCGATCGGCAATTAATACCGAACTGTTTTGTTCGCCAGCGACGTAATAAGCCGGCCATCCTTTCAGGCGATCGAAAATAAATCCCACATATTCCGCAAGTATTGTCAATACCATCGAAACAAAAAAGAACATGATGGCATTTTGAAACGAGAGGGTCATCCAACCTTCTGCAACCTGCTCTTTGAGCAGGTAAACCAGTGCGATATAGACGATATAAAAAATATTTAAAACACTGGCAAACAAGCCGATATAACTTGCAAATCGCAAAGGACGAACGGAGTTGACGACGATAATTTGCAGTGCGGTATCTAATAGTTCCAGAAGTCCTTTCAATCTGCGGTGGCGGTATCGATAAATAAAATCGTAGGTAAACGTATCCGAGCGATAACCGACATAGGCACCGAGCAAGCGTAAATAACGAGATTTATCGCGAACTTGAGTAATAGCATTCACCACCTGTCGGCTCAAGACTCGAAATTGAGTCGAATTTTGAATTAAAGGGATTTTAAAGAATGTCCGGCACAGCCAATAAAATAAGTTCGCACCGGCTTTCATCCAGAAGGGTTCGTCATGGCGATCGCGACGAATTCCGATTAAAATATCCTTCCCATCTCGCGCAGTTTCAATCAGCTGGGGAATGAGTTTTGGCGGATCGGATTCGGGAATCATGACGACGACAAAATCGCCAATTACCGAGTCTAAACCCGACGAAATCGCGACATCCATACCAAAACTGCGAGAGAGATTAATGAGGCGAATACATTCGTAATCTCGCAGTAAAGAAGAGACGACAATCGATGTATTGTCTGTCGATCCATCATCGACCAAGACTAATTCATAATTCGCGAAATGGTTCCGTAAAACCTGCATCACGTCTTCGATAAATGGTTTGACAATTCGCGCGTCATTATGCAGGGGAGCTACCACCGAGACAAAACAATCCGATCGTTCCACGCTACTCAAGTTCCTTGGATTAACTGCAAACCATTCAATTCATGGGGAAGGTCGTAAATATTGTCGATTTTACCACCCAAAACGCAATACAAATTTGGAAGTTTGGGGTTGTGCTCGAATAAAATCGGTCGGCTATCATCCACCTCGCTTTGCGGCAAGACGGTTTTTACACCCCAAAGGGAATCGACATACTTACATTCATTGGCAACGGGTAAATATCGCATTGTATCGCGAATCGAAAAGGGAAAGTTCGTTTTTTTGCGAATGTTGCTGTAAGATTGGTGGTCTTCAATCCTGAGATTATCGCTTTCTTGCCAATAGCAATGAGGTGTATACCGAACGTGGCTTAAGGTGTGGAGTCCCCGAGGGGGAAATGGCATCAGGGAGAAAAACGGTCCGCACATGACAGTAATGCCGATGGATTTGAGTTGAGGTGGCACATCCACCAAGGCCATTTCTGCTAACTCGTACTTGAGGGGAACAGTGGGGAGATGAGAAGCCTTGAGAATTTGGTTTATTTCTGAATAAGTACAGTTAAAAACATAACGGGTGCGAATACATCGTTTGCTGTCAGAATTTTTTATCGAAACCTCAATTTGCTCTCCTTTTTTTTGCTGGAGGCAATCGACATGAGTATCAAGCAAAATATCGATATTTGCATCATCAATTTCTTGGCTAACTCGGTGCTTGAGCTTGACCGCATCGAAGGCATATTCTTGGGTTTTAAATACCGCTTCGATCGAACTCGAATTAAATAACCGAGAAATAGAGGGTTCGGCGGGTTTGATGGGAATTCCGACTCGCTGGCAAAATGTCTTAAACTGAGCGGAATTCACTTTAGAAAATGTGCGGGCGATGGCATAATATTTATCGAAGGTATTATCGATACAATCGCGATATTCTTCCACAAACCGAGGAAAATTAACCTTCGATCGCCATGCCGTTAATAAACTGCGGGGATAGTGGTAACCGTTGTGAACTCTCGCTTGATTGGTGTAAGAGGCGCGTTGGAGCAAATCCCCTTCTCGTTCGACAATTAAAATTCGATCGAGATGCGCTTTCAGATAAATTGCAATTTTACATCCGAAAAATCCGCCACCAATAATGACGGCATCATAGTCACTGGATGCAGGGGAAGTTGAAGGTTTCGCGAGATCGGATCGGCACATCATAGCATTGTGGAAAATCGACACCAGCCGGGACGGAAGGCGATCGTGATTCTACTCAATTCCGTCTCCAGTATTAAGATTTGAGTCGAAAACCAGTCTGGGGTGTTCCCCAAACCGAAAAAATCGGTGCGAACGTCTAATTCTAATGACAAGATTCGATCGCAAACGGACAAAAATAGGTAAGCTGTTTTAATAGCTAAAAGTTTGGTCTCGATCGCGTCAGCTCGAAATAGGTCTATCCCCTCATTGACTTTGATTCTTTATCGGGTGCATATTTTGGGGAGATGGCTCCTATAGTTCAATAAAGCGCGAACATCTTGAAACTTTTCTATCCTGACGAGCGACTCTTTTTATAGAGTCGTAACATTATGGGATGACGAACCGAATCATGGCTCGGCAGATCTTTTAGGAGGTGGGAAACAGATGACAACAGTATTAGTGGTTGAGGATAGCATTACCCAACGGCGGACGATCTCGAGTTTGCTCAAAAAGAAAGGACTGACAGTACGCGAAGCGAGTAACGGACAAGAGGCACTTAAAAGCGTCCAGAGCGCTCGCCCCGACTTAATTTTGCTCGATATTATCATGCCGCAGATGAATGGCTATGAAGTGTGCCGGCGGCTGAAAGCGAATCCGAAAACCCAAGAACTTCCAGTGGTTATGTGTTCGACGAAAGCCGAAGATTTCGATCGCTATTGGGGATTGAAGCAAGGTGCGGATGCATATATTGCGAAACCCTTTCATCCCCTTGAGTTAGTAGGAACCCTCAAACAACTGCTGCGAGGGTGAGCGTCGGGTCTGGTTGTGGTGATGGGCGCGGCTGTATTCTGATTCAAAAAACGGTTACGGGCGGCGATACTCGATTCGGACTTGGGTGACGGTATCGCTTTCGGTAAAGGTATTGCGCTCGATTTCTGAGAGTCCCAGCATGCTAAATTCGTGGAGTTCTCGATCGCTCAACGCCCACGGGGGACCATCGGGTTCGGCATCGGTATCCCGCAGTCGCGTCACCACCAGCAGCGTTCCGCCAGGGGCCACCAAGGGGGCAATAGCGGCGAGAACATCCGATCGCACGTTTAGGGGTAAGGCTTGGATCGTGCGGCATTCAAACACGAAGTCAAACTTGCTGCCCCAGCTGGGATCGAGATCGAATAAGTCGGCAACGAGGTAGGTAACATCGGAGTTGGGGAAGCGTTGCTCGCACCAAGCCATTGCCGTGGGAGAAATATCAAAAGCCGTGACTTGAAAACCCCGCGCATTCAACGCTTCGGCATCATCTCCCAACCCGCAACCGATAACCAAAGCCGATCGCCCATCTCCTCGAATGCGATCGCCTTCGAGCCACTCCTGAAGATAGGGATGGGGCGCGAGTTTGGCCCAGGGTACCAGGGAGGTGTCTCCTTGAGATTCGGCGTACAGGGTTTCAAACCACGCCGAAGGATCTGCCTCGGATTCCGTTGCCAATTGCTTGATTTTCTGTCGTAATTCGATCGGTTGTTGCTCGAACATCGATAACCTCTGGGAATGGATAGCGCTTTTATTAAGATAGAACTGGTATTGGGGCTTGAGGGCGGTTCGATCGCAAATGTATAGCAGACACGGGCCGGTATCATGACAAATTTTCAGTCATGGGGAACGGGGAATGGGGAATGGAAAAAACCTGTTTCTTCGATTCGTGTAAATAAACTGCGGGCGAAGCGCAGCGGAGGGGGAGCAAGGCGCAGGGGGAGCAAAGTGCAGGGGGAGCAAAGTGCAGGGGGAGTATAGCTCAGGGGTTGCGCTATCAAGCAAACAACTGCCCACCCTACAAATTTTGACTCCGTATCCTCATTGGAGGGCAAAGCATTTGGATATGTCAGATTTCGTTTGTCGCATAATTTATCGCCCAACTGCTTGTGCCCCTACAGACTCTTCCGATACGGCACATATCCATAGTATTTCGGTCGACAATCCAAGCGGACGTGAAGCCACGCCACACCTCCCCCAGCGGTACTCAGCCAAATCGGTCGTTCTGAAATCTGCTGCCGCATGGTTTGTCCGACAATCCGCCACAGACTCTGTTGTTGAGCATCCGGGGCACTGCGAACGAAAGCAGCCAAATGACTGTAGTCTGAAGTGGCATCCCCAGGAGAGGGAACCACCAGGGTTGCATCTCCCCCCAAATTCTCGAAAACGACGATACCATCGTTAATTGCATCAGTTGTAAAGTAATCGGCAAATGTCCGGAGATCGGGATAGCTAGCAAGTCCGGGAGAATCGAGCAGAACGAATTCAAAGGGGCGATCGAGATTATTTTTTGTAATCGGTGGCGTTTCCCAGCGATAAGCTAAAAACGGAGAACTAGCCAGTAGCGAGATGAAGAAACTGCGGAAGTCTTTTTTTTCGGACCATAAATTTAAAACCTCTGCGTAGGAAATCCGCTGACCCTCGCGAGTGACGGTGTACCTGTATACGCGATTGTGGTTCGAGATTTCCCATGTCGCGTCGAACATCATTTGACTCCTTAATCCGATCGATCTAAATTCATCTGACCCCCCCACAAATCTTGAGGCAAAAACGCCCGATCTTTAGGAATAGAAGCGACGGGTTCGGTGAGGGTAAATTCCCCGGCTTCGATCCAGGTTTTGAGTTCTTCGGCCACTTCCCGCGAGCGGGCAATACTGGCTAAAGGGGCGACTCGCACCGCCTTGCCGTCGATGGTAATCTTGCCGCCTTTGAGTTGGGCGTAACTGACTAAGCCGAAGGTAGGACGGACGCGGCGGGGAATGGCAAAATCCACCACCGGGGCGACCAAATCCGTGTCTTGCACGGCGCAACGCTGCACCACAGTTTCGTCGAGAACGGGGAACGGGATACCCACCCCCAACATTAAAGAAGGGCCGTAGTTGTGGAAATAACATCCCCGCACCCATTGGGGATTCATCTGTTTGGCATCTCCCACTAGGGCGAGCGTTGCTGCGGGACCGATGGGGGTGCGATTGGGCAAGCGTTTTTGCAGGGGAAAATGCTGCGTCCCTTCCCAGGCGACGTAGCCAATGCCGCCTCCGAGAAAAATCCGGCTGCCGATGCCCACAACGTTCAAATCGGGGTCGTTAAACAGGGGAGAAATCGCGCCGGGATTGGAGTATACGGCGTTGCCCAGTTGGGGTTGCAGCGGTCCGAGATAGGTGAATAAAGGGCGATCGCCGCCATTGACTCCGACGATAAAGTTTTGGTAGAGATTGCGGGGATTGAACAGGTAAAATTGATTGATGCGATCGCGGGTGATAGTCGTCTCAAAGGCGGCGCGGGGGTAACAATCGGTGGTTTGCCCGATCGCCTTCAGTTGGATGGGTTTCCCGGCAATTAAGTCCTCAATGACGTGACCCCCACCTCGAATCGGTCCTCCTCGGTTTTGGTTTTCGGGGGTTTCGCGATTGCGCGGGTCTTCGGCTTCGAGGGTATCGGTCATTTGCGCTGCCCCCAAATACAAATCCACTGCCCCAAATCCGGAGTAGGCAGGAACCCCATCCAGCCAACAGCGACGAATTTTAATCGGCGGATCGGTTTGACCTAAGTTAATTATCGCCCCACTCGACTCCATGGGTTCAAAGGTGCCGGTGGTAATGACATCCACCTCTTTGGCAGCTTGAGTCACGCCAATTTCGGCGACGTGCGCTTTGGTTTCTTCTACCGTCCAGACGACAGCTTGTTGGCGCTCGATTTTCTCGTTAATTTCAGCAAGGGTTCGCATGAGACAGCCTGGGTATGAAGGAAAAACCCGAGAAATGACCGGTGAGTTTTGGTTGACTCGATTGTCAAAAGCATACACTTGCAAGGTGCCAGAGAAGGGGCATCATTGAAAAAAAGCTGGCTCGATCGATTATTATCGATCGTTGCGCGATCGTGCGTGACAACGATAAATTACAACGAATTCTTCGATCGAAAACCACGTCCGATCAGGGCGATCGCCACCACCAAAGGAACCCCCAGAACGGCAATGAGTGCGTTGGTGGGTGTCGCCGAAATCGACAGTTGCGGTCCAATGGATTTAATGAAGATCGAGCAGGCGGTTGAAGCGGCGATAACTTTTAAAATTACAAATATTTTATCGTTCATCTTAAATCGTTTGGAATCAGAAATGGCTATTATTAATAATAAAAAATAAATATTACATTAAATCTAATTGTTCGGATAAAAAATCAAAAAATTATCCATTTAAATCCTAGATATAATATTGTATTTATCATTTGTTTGTAATCAATTGAGTAATTTATGTCTTAGACATGAATCGATTTTCCACTTTACTTTAAATATTTTGAACCGGGATTGACTCTGATGATAATGTCACCCGGAAGAGAGCGCCGCTTTCAATTATAATCGAGGACATGGAAAGAATGAAGGGAATTTTTCCAGTGCGTGGAAAACATTTAGCCCTGAGTTCTCATGCTTATCGATCTACGGGGAATCCATCTATGCGACTGAGCGATTTGTTTTTTGCCGCTGGCATTGTTGTTTGGCCTTTGCTTCTTTTTTCACTAGTATCGATCGCTCTAATTGCCGAACGCTCGTTCTTTTGGCTTGGCATTTTACAGCGACAAGATTCAATAATCCAAGAAGCCTTGAAATTATGTCGTTCGGATTGGTATTCCGCGATAAAGTTACTGCAAAAAAATACCAATTTTCCCATAGCTCGAATCTTTCTCGAAGCGATGGAACTCGATCGCCCCAATCCGATGGAGTTTCGCCTCGCCCTTGAAAGTGCCGCACAAGCCGAACTTCCCCTATTGCGTCGCTTCAACACCATTTTCGATACGATCGTCGCAGTATCCCCTTTATTGGGTTTGTTAGGAACGGTGTTGGGTTTGATGAACTCGTTTGCTTCCCTCAAACTTGGAGATATTGGCAGTAGCAATACGGCGGGTGTGACTGGAGGGATTAGCGAAGCCCTCGCCTCGACAGTTTTAGGCTTAATTGTTGCCATTTTTACCCTCCTCTTTTCTAATACCTTTCGCGGGTTTTATCGCCGCCAAACGGCCTTAATTCAAGAGTATGGAGGGAGGCTGGAACTGTTACATCGCAAACACTACGAACGAGAGCGATCGGCTTAAAGTGAACTCGAAGTTCGAGGGAATATAACACCATCTAGATTAAACGATATCGGTGACTTCCACAAACCGACCGAATAACTGGGAAGGAGTCGTATTATTAACAAACCCAAGGAAGATACCCGTTTCAATCACTTGAATCACCGTTCCAGGAGAACCGGCAAAGTTCGACTCAATTAAGTTTAAATTCGATGCAGCAATCCCTTCTGTCAGCCCGATGGTATCTTCAAAGGTATTGAAATCGGCAATAACATCCACCAGGGTTAAATCGACCGAGGCGACAGCCGTGCGGAAAATAAACTCATCATTGCCCGGTCCGCCGATGAGAATATCCTGGCCGAAATCACCACTGAGTCGATCGTTTCCACCACCACCGGTTAGGATATCGTTTCCCTGACCCCCTCTGAGGGTATCGTCGCCATTTCCCCCGTTAATCCCTTCATCCCCTTGATTTCCAGACAGGAAGTCGTTTCCCTCCCCAGCGGTTATGGTATCGCTGCCTTCTCCACCAAAGATGCGATCGTTTCCATCTCCTCCCGTCAGATTGTCATTTCCCAGGTCTCCCACAATCTCATCGTTCCCACTGCCTCCCGTCAGATTGTCATTTCCGACCTCGCCAAAAAGGGTATCGTCGCCATCATCTCCGGAGATCGTATCGTCATCGAGTCCTCCAAGAATCTCATCGTTCCCGATACCACCGGTGAGAACGTCATTTCCCTGACCGCCAGCGAGGGTGTCATCACCATCATTTTCACTAATCGTATCGTTATCTTCACCACCGAACAGTCTGTCGTTCCCCAGACCCCCCGTCAGCAGATCGGCCCCCCGATCGCCGAATACAGTATCGTCTCCATTGTCTCCCTCAAGAGTATCGTTATCGGCACCACCGAATAATTCATCATTTCCGTTTCTTCCTGAAATCCGATCGTTTCCCCGACCGCCCAATAACGTATCATCCCCATCATCTCCGAGAAGGGTATCGTTATCTCGACCGCCAAACAGGAGATCGTTTCCACCGAGTCCTTCAATCAAATCGTTACCCTGGTTGCCTCCGAGGGTATCATCTTGGTTGGTTCCGCGAATGCGATCGTCCCCGCGATTGGACTCGGCGATCGTTTCGTTGATAAAACCCTGATAAACCGCAACCCGAGTATCGACAAAGAACTCACCGAAACTCGAATCTAACCTCGGGTTGAAAACACCCCCTTCATTCGTGACATCGGTACCGAAAACAATTGGTGTAAATCCATAGGACGTCAGTCCGGCAATTTGACCGTTAATAAACGATGGTCCCCCAGAATCCCCTCGGGTGGCACCCACTTCTAGGGGTTCCCCTAAATCTTCGATGGCCAAATCCCGTCCGAACGCATCGTTTTGGCGCAAGCCATTATCGAAGTCGTAAACCAGTTGAGTTCCGGGGATGGCATTAAAGCTGCGCGTTCGGTTAAAAATATCGATCGAGGATTCATAGCGGTTAAAACCTCGGCGTTTGATACGGTCGGTAGCGGGAATTTCCCCAAGGTTCCCCGTTCCGCTAATGCCATAGCCCACTCGTTCGATAACTTGCCCCACTTCATCGGCTTCAAGATACAGTGCGTAGCGATCGGCTGAATCAGGTGCCGTTTCGGCAAGCTGGAGAATTGCCACGTCGTTGTTAAAGCTTGCATCGGCCGTCCAGTCGGGATGGATGAAAATACTCGATACCGCCACCGGAATTCGACCTTCGGGGACATCAAAAAATACGGTGTACTCCCCCGGATTCGGGTTCGGATTCGGGATGCCGTCATCAAGATCGAAACAATGTGCGGCTGTGAGGATATGGCGACCGGTCCCTAACAGTGCCCCCGTACATTCAAAGCTGCCACCTCTGCCATAAGCGACCACACCATCCAATCCCGTACCCGGTTGCACGAAAAACGCCGAGTCGTTGGGGTTATCGGAGGAAACACTAATCCGAGAGCGACGGATGGGGGTGATGAGATCGGTCATCTGAGGCAGTCTCCAAGTCGGGTGCGAGGGCAAACAAATCGTTTCTCGATCGAAACGCTCCAGACATAGTGTACTGAAAGCTGGTTCTTCTGCAATGGCTCTAGCACAAACTACCCGGCTGGCGGAATAACACGAACCGGATTCAATAATCTTTGCTGACACTCAGAGAAGGGCGCACGATCGTACGCCCTTTTTTTGTCGATCGATCGACTCTGAAGCGACGAAAGACTTACCTCGGTGCGGTGGGACTGAAGTAGTTCTGACCGTTACGCTCGAGAACTTCCTGCACTTCGGGTCCGGGGGTATAGCCGTAGCCAAAGGTCGAGAATTCCGTATCGCGGATGATGTTGGGGGTCAACAGAACGATCACCTCACTGCGGCTATTTTCGGTGTTGGTGTTGCGGAAGAGAGAACCAATTAAAGGTAAATCCCCCAGAATAGGGACTTTCGATACGGTTGTGCGATCGCTGTCCTGAATAATCCCCGACAAAATCAGCGTCTGACCGTCCCGCATTCGAATCAAGCCCGAATCCACCGAACGACTTTGCACCAGAGTCACCTCTCCAGAGTCGCCCAAATCTTGAGTACTGATAGGAGAAGAAACCGTAGGTTCGACATCTACGGTCACGAAACCGTTATCATCAATCCGGTTGACGGTAACAGCAAGTTGCAACCCGACATCGGCAAACTCCACCTCTCGGGTTTCTCGCTGTCCGGCGTTCGTATCAGTAAATTCAACGTTGATTCGCTGCACCACCTGTTGGGTGAGGTTGACGTTTGCGGTTTGCCCCTCTTGAATAACCAAAGTCGGATCGGTCAAAATCTTGGCATTGCCACTGACCACTTGAGCTTGCAAAGTAGACAAGAAGCGCGTCGGGAACTCGAACAACGAAGGTAAGGAAAATTCAACCGTTGCATTTTCACCTAATGTCGTGTCCGTGGTAATCGTTCCGTCATCATTCCGAGTTTGGGTAATAACGTTATTCGTTGGTGGCTCGAAATCCGTAAACCCTGGCGTAAACGGATCTTCACTCACCGGGGAAATCGGTTGGGGAGTTTGTCCGACACCGGCTGGCTGCGTAAAGATATTTCCGTCTGGATCGACAAAAATCGTACCGGGAGTTCCCCCTGGAACCAAGGCAGGATCTGATAAATCTAAAAACGGTTGGTTACCGCCAAACGGATTATTAATAACCGGTCGCCCGAACAAGCCGTTGGATGATGTGGCTGCTGAGGGTGGGTTCGTTCCCCCAAAGTTAACCACTGCATTTCCACCATCAACCGTCACAAACGTATCGCCAATCCCAAAGGAGAAGCTGCTGTTGAAGGTATCTTCATTGAGCAGGTTCACGTCTACGATTTTCACGTTCACCGCCACCTGCGGACGACGAGCTTCAAGTTGGGTCAGTAGCGCCGAGGCCACTTCAACCTGGCGCGGATCGCCCACCAGGGTGATTTCGTTCCCCACTTCTACCGCACCGGTTGCCCGTCGGGCGATGGAGAACAACAATCCCCGCAAGGGCAGGGGAGCAAAACCTTCATAAGGTTCTCCAGTAGTGTCAGCCGCGAGTAACTCCACCTGGGTTTGGGTGCTTTGAATCACTAGGGGGTCGACATTATCGCCGATCGCCTGAGACTGAATTTGTTGCCGAAGCTGCACCTCAACGGTTTCCGCCCCTTGGGAAATTAGAAAGTCCCGCGCGACCAGCAGTGGTGTTTGATTCAAGCGCAGGGTGCGGCTGACGACGTTGCGAGCCGCATCGGGCAAACTCGTCCCGACAACGATCGTGGTGCCTTCTCGGTTGGCTTCCAAACCCGTTAAGCGCAGAACGTTGTTGAATACATCCTGCACGGACTCGTTTTCCACATCAAGAGAGATGGTGAGCTGGGTCATTTCTTCATCTTCTTCACCTCTACCCCCTTCAAAAAAGGCGAGGTTGAGTCCGGCGGCCCGTGCGAGCAGCGCCAAAACATCTTCGACAGGGGCGTCTTTCAAGACTAGGCGGGGGACTCGTTCGGCCGTTCCCATACTAATGACCGATGCCGAGGGATCGATGGTGGAGATCGCAATATCGCCAATGGGTGGGGGAACGGCCCGAGGTAGACTGGGAGGCACGGGATTAATGGGCGATATGGAGGTGGCTGGATTGCCCTCAATGGTAATGTTGGGGTTGGGAACCAGGACGTCGGGATTAGTTCGCAGGGGAACTTGGGCGACAGGAGGCTGGGTCGCAGGCGGTTGAGCTACCGGTGGCTGAGTCGCGGGAGGCTGGACCACCGGTGCGGGAGTCAGAGGTGTGGGGGCGGGAGGCGGTGGCGATGCGTAATTCCCCGGCGGTGCTTGATAGTTAAACACAATGCCTCTGGGGTCTTGTTGGAAGACTTCTCCCGAGGGCGCACCGGTCAGTCCGGTGACGATGATGCGAGTGCTGTTGGAGTCGAGGGGGGTGACGACAACGGAAGCGATACCGGGACTGGGGTTATCTTGGCGAAAGCCCCCTTCTTGAGGCAGGCGCAACCGAGTATCGATGAGGTCGGCAACCAGTTCGTTCTCCTGCTCGATGACGAATATTTGGGGACGATCGCCACTTTCAGTCTCCAGAATTAACGTCATGCCCGAGTTCGTTGGGGTCACGCTGACTCCGGTGACTTGAGCCTGAGCGATCGCCGGCTCCATCGCGACCAGGGCGATCGCAGCACTCGCGCAGATCCCTCCAAGTCCTAACAGATGCTGTTTCACCGTCTGCCTCCTCGACATCCAAAAATACATACTTTTAGGCCTTACTTCTACCATATTTTCGACTCCAAAGCCAAGGGGATATGGGGAGATAGAGAGACACGAAGATGAGGTGATGGACAGACACGGAGATGAGGGAGAATAACTATTAGACATCTGTAAATATTAGACATCTGGTAGAAATAAAAACTCAAATCAATTTCGATCCCGAATTCATGCATTTTTTATCCCTTTCCCCCTTCCCCCTTCACCCTTTGCCTCCAGAGGTGTCGGGTGTTTCCGGGACTGTGGCTAGCGGCGACGGCCCTACTGGAGGGAAATATGCAGGAGGTACTCGCAGTGTTACAGTTGGGTTTAGCGTCGGCAAAGCACGAAAATTGAAGATTGTGTCGGACGTTTGAAGCAACGGTAAGAAGATATTGAGCCGGTGAGCGCGATCGTTTTTGGCAGTCTCAATATGGATGTAGTGACCCGCACCCCTCGGTTTCCTAAACCGGGAGAGACGATCGCGGGTTTGAGTTTTTCGACGGTTCCGGGGGGCAAAGGAGCTAATCAAGCGGTTGCGGCTGCACGGTTGGGCGTTTCGACGTCTCTGGTGGGTCGAGTCGGGGCCGACGATTTTGGGCGGGTTTTACTCGATCTGTTGCGCGATGCGGGGGTGAATGTAGATGGAGTGAAGGTCGATTGCCATACTCATTCGGGGATTGCAACGATCGCCATCGACAATCGCGGAGAAAATAATATTATCGTCGTCCCGGGTGCCAACGGATGCGTCGATGCCTCAGATGTCGATCGCTTAAAGCGTTTGCTACCCCAAGCGAAGGTACTGCTACTCCAGCTTGAAATTCCTCTCGATACCGTCAAAGCCGCGATAAAAGTCGCTCGCGATGTCGGGGTGCGCGTCATCCTCGATCCGGCTCCCGCACCCTCGGAGTTTCCCCCCGAACTCTACCGCCAAATCGATATTATCACCCCCAATGAAGTAGAAGCCTCCCAAATGACAGGAATTCGTGTCGAGTGTCCCGAGTCAGCAGCCCAAGCCGCCGGTCGATTGCGAGAATGGGGAGTGGGTACGGCGATTGTTAAGTTGGGGGATCGAGGGGTTTACTGTGCCACGGCAGGCGTTCGCTTTTTTCTCCCGGCGTTTGCGGTGGATGCGGTGGATACGGTCGCTGCTGGAGATGCCTTCAACGGAGCGCTAGCTGACGCCCTCGAGCGAGATCTATCTTGGCGAGAAGCTGTTATCCAGGCAGCCGCTGCTGGGGCGATCGCAACCACTCAAGCGGGGGCGCAAACCGCTATGTGCGATCGTTCCACCTTAGAGGCTTTCCTCCAAGAGCGAAGGGTTTAAAAGTTAGATCGCTACCCTCGTCGAGACTAAGAGCCGATATCCACTTTGGTCTTGACGCGATGGGCGAGGTCTGGAGCATTGGTGACAATGAGATCTCGATCGACTGACTTTTGCTTGCCGATGGGCTGAGCTTCTTGAGTATCGCTGAGCTGAATCTGAATTTTCGGACCGGAACTCCCCAAGCGAATCACCATACCGTCTGCAACAGGTGCTTGAGCGATCCGCTCGCCATTGACGTAAGTTCCATTGGCTCCGTATCCGATCGCCTCCCAGTTGGAAGGGGTTTTCCACAATTCAAGATGGAGGCGGGAAACGACGGAACTCACGATGGTCACATCGTTACTTTTGGCTCGCCCGATGCGAATTGCTGGCTGGTCTGCAAATTTCCAGCTCCGGAGTACCGTATTTTGGGTAGGATGCAACAGGACTAGAGTAATCACGAGTTTTGATGGAGTTAAGGACACACATACTGTTGAGTGAAGAAGCTCGCGCCGATGATGCTGCTTTTTCTCCATTAAAAGCTGACTGTCGCGGCTTGGGTGAGTTGGAAGTCAGAGCAACCCAATAACCCTAATGATTCGAGCGTCGATCGGGGTGCGAGTCGCCTCCTGACTGACGGCAATTTATGGGATGAATTTGGGGGTTTGGATGACGGATAGCTCAAATGGATCGACTGAAGATATTATAAAGCTAAACCCGCGACCCGAGCCTCCCGAAGCCGCAAGAGCACCAGAGCCATCGATGGAAAAAATTGATGCTTTCAAGTACAGCCATGCGTCCGATCGACTACAGCAAAAGCTGACTGGCAACTCGAGCCTTCACGGGTTTGGAGAACAGATAGCCCTGTCCGAACTCGCAGCCCAAGCGGCACAGGGTCTCCCGTTGAATGGGAGTTTCGATTCCTTCGGCGATCGCGTTCATCCCTAAATTGTGGGCGAGGGTAATAATGGTTTGGAGGATTTCCGATTTTTCCCCCCCTGCTTGGATGGGGCTGACAAAAGAGCGATCGATTTTGAGGGTGTCTAAAGGAAAGCGATGTAGGTAGCTCAAAGAAGAGTATCCCGTGCCAAAATCATCCATACACAGGTGAATGTTCCGATCTTTGAGTTGGAGCAACATTGCTGTTGCCGAATCGTAATTATCGACGATCGCACTTTCGGTGACTTCTAACTTCAGGTTACTGCCACCGATTTGAGTGGATTTTAAAATGAAATCTACCCGATCGAGTAAATCGACGTGAGCGAACTGACGACCGGAGAGGTTCACCGACATTTTCAAGGGAATGCGATGGCGCAGCTGCTCTTGCCAAGCCCGCAGTTGATGGCAGGCTCGGTTGAGTATCCAGGTGCCTAAGGGGACGATTAAGCCCGTCTCTTCCGCGATCGGAATGAATTGAGCGGGAGAAACTTGTCCTAACTCCGGATGCTGCCAGCGAACCAGGGCTTCAAAAGCCACAATGCGATTTGTTTTTAAAGAGACGATCGGCTGATAGTAAACTTGGAAGGGAATATCCTCAGGTGGCTGGGCGTTGAGGATCTGTGGTTCGAGGGCCGTCACCGCTCGGCGCAGATCGTGTTCCAACCGTTCCAGGCGTAGCTGTTCCAACACCTGCTCGTGCATGGTGTTATCGAACACTTCAAAGGATGACTGACCTCGAAGTTTGGCTTGGTACATGACCGTATCGGCATCCCGCAGCAGGTCTTCGGGTTTGTCGTAATCTGGGGAACTCAAGGCAATCCCGATGCTCACCGTGGTTAAAATTTCATGTTCGTCAAGATGAAAGGGTTGAGTGAGACTCGTCTTCACCCGTTCGGCAATCCGGGTGGCATCCTCGAGTTGGTGGGTGCGGTTGAGCAAGATGGCAAACTCGTCACCCCCCAATCGAGACACTAAGTCACCGTGACGCACGCACATCATCAGGCGAGATGCGGACTCGACGAGCATGCGATCGCCCACGCTATGACCGAAACTGTCGTTAATCACCTTAAAGCGATCGAGATCCAACAGAAGAATCGCAAAAGAGTACGCCGATTGTTCCCGAACGCGAGTCAGTGCTTTTTCCAACTCCTCCATTAACAACACCCGGTTCGGCAATCCGGTGAGGGCATCGTGATAGGCATTGTAATTCAGCTGCCGGTTGACCATCATCAACTCGGCCGTGCGCTCTTGCACTCGACGTTCGAGCTGGGCGTTCAAACTGGCCAATTGTGTCGCAGTCTTTTGACGGGCAATGGCGCCACCGATACTCCCCGCAGCCGCTCTTAAAATCGACTTTTCGCTCTCAGACCACTGGCGATCGCCCCCACATTCATCAAATCCCAAAAAGCCCCAACATTTGCCCTCGCTTTCAATGGGTACCAAGGCAAAAGAGCGGACGTTGGGGGTTCGTAGAAAGTCGCGTTCCGCTTCTGGGAGATCGCGTACCAAACCGCAGACGAGGTGACCGGCCCCCAGGCGATCGAACCACTCGGCCCAAATCCCATCGCAGGGGAACTCTTGCAGGCTCTCGATCTGGACTGGGGTGCCTTGTACCATCCACTCGTAGCGCTGGCTGACTAGAGGGCGACCGGAAATCGGATCGAGGTGCCGTTCGAGGATGTAGACGCGATCGACCGCGGCTGCATATCCCAAAGCCGACAGCGCCCGATGAATTCCGGTGCGATCGTCGTGGGTGGTTAACAGTTGCGTGGTTGCCGTGGCGACCCCATCGAGGAGGCGATCGCGTTCTTTGAGCTTGGCTTCCGTTTGCCCGCGAGCGATCGCCCCGCCCAAACTACTCGCAGCCGCTCTCAAAATCAATTTTTCCGTTTCCGACCATAGGCGTTCGTCCTGGCAGTTGTCAAACTCCAAACAACCCCAACATTGCCCTTCCACTTCGATGGGTAGGGCTAAAAGCGATCGAATCCCTTCTCGGGCAAGTAGTTTTCTGACCCCCTCGTCGTCAAAATCCCGTGCTAAACCGCAAATCGGCTCGTTTGGGGAGAAACTGGGAACGTCTGTGGCTCTGGCGGGGATCTCCTCTCCACGACACCATTGCCACCGCAGGGTGGTGACTCGTTCTCCGGTAACCGGATGGGGATGGTGTTCCAAAACGCAGACGCGATCGACCCCAGCAGCATATCCCAACATTTTGAGGGCCCGATCGATCGCCCAATCTCGATCGGTTTTCGTCAGCAGCAGGTTGGTGGACCAAGCAACGCCTTCGAGGAGACGATCTCGCATTTCCAACTCGGCTTGCGCCAGCAGGTGAGCGATAGTTTCTCCCAAGCGCCTGACGGGACTGGCTAAAATCGAGTTGGCGGTTTGAGACCAATCGCAGTAATCCCATCGAGACGGGGTCGGGCTGAAGGAGTTCGAACGGGGGCGATAGCATTCATCAAACCCAATACATCCCCAAAAATAACCGGCAATCTCAATGGGAATGAGTAAAATCGAGCGAATCCCCCAACGGGCAAAAAAGTCTCGCTCGCAGGGGGTAAAATCCCGTACTGCTCCCATCATGGGTTGTCCCCGCTCGAGGGATTCGTACCAATTGGGGAGACATTCCCGGTAAGATAAACTTTGAAATTGCGCCTCGATTCGATCGGTGATGCCATCAGCCTGCCATTGAGCGCGCTGGCTCAAGAGCACTTCCGTACTCGAGGGGTGAAAGTGATTTTCCCAGATATAGATGCGATCGACGTCTGTGGCCGCCCCCAATGCCGCTAGCGCTCGCTCGATCCCTTCTTGGCGATCGCTGTGGGTGAGGAGTTGATTGATGGCTTCGATGACCCCCTCGAGCGATAGGCACTGTAATTGGGAGTTTGGGATCGGCAGCTCGGGTTCGGGTTGCGCGCGAGAGGGGGTTAGCTGGAGTCTCGACGAGGGAGAAAGACCCAGCGTTGGATTGTCCGTCGGGCGAGCGGTCCCACAACCTTCAACGAGGATCGCCGAACGTCCGCCTTCGAGTTGAATTCTCGAACAGCTACAGGCAATAGACCTCGAACCCTCCAGATCGGCAATCGTCCAAGTTCCAAGAGCGGTTTGTCCGAGTTCGAGTTGTTCGAGGGCGCAGATCCCAGTATCGGGATTGGGATGCCAGCCATCGTACCCGTTGTGCTGTTTGAGTTCCTCCATCGAGCTGACCCCCCACAGCGATAGGGCAGCACGATTACCCCACCACAGTTGTTGTGGCTCGAAATCGAGCATCCAAATGGGGGTTTGCAATAGGTTCAGTCCTGCCACTTCCGACGGATTTAACACTGAGGTTTTTGAGAAGGCTACCGATAGACCGGTCGTTCCTTGAGTTGGAATGGGCTCGATCTCAAAATCGCTCGATGAAGATGAACTTCCCAAGAAGCGACGACCCTGGCAGTGGTGAGGCATTCGACTCTATTCCCTCCATTGGCGACAACGGTCTGACTTAATTTGGTGGCACAACCTTGAGTAGTTTTGCGGAAGTTCTAGCATTCTCATATCCTGATGGGTCAAGGTTTCAAGCCTTTTGACCCCGATCGAAGTAATTAGAGAATACCGTTGTGGTTCGACCACTGGTTCTTTTCCTCGAACCTCGCCCTATTTAACCCTGCCTCCATTAACCTCGATCGCATTTTCAGATTGGATGCGTATGTTTTAACCTCGACCAACTCTGTTTGGCGGTTGTTAGAGTACTCGCAGATCGGGCATCTCTGATTACGTTCGGTTGAACGTTCGTGAAGAACCCAATATAAAACGTTGGCAGAATCGATCGCACTTAAGAGCGGCTCGAGCGGTTCTCCCCCGTGCTTTTGAGAGTACCAATGCAGTAGAGTTGTTGAGTTGGCTTTCTCAAGCATAATCCAAGAACTAGGCAACTGCCACGGTCTCAGATCGATGAAAACTCGCGAAAAAATCGGCAATTTACCCGGAAAATCCTCCAATTTGGAGAACCGAAGAAACTCTGGCGCGATTGCGTAATATTACGTAATTGAAGAACTGTGAGGGGAAGGGGAGATCGATCGTGTTTTCGGGGATCGCAGGGAGAATTCGGAATTCGGAAGAGGGAAGGAGAAGGAGGAATGGGGACGGGAGTATTTTTCTCCCCAGCCAGGTGTTGTACCCAGTATTGTCGTCTGGCTTTCAAGAGGCTTGCCGAACGCCCGAACGTCACCCAGAGTCGGCATCCCGATGAGACGGTCGCATCAAAACTGACGTTAATATAGCAGTCGCCAGATTGGGCGCGGACAACGCCAGACAATCGTGTAATCTTGCGGAAGTCTTCCCCCCCCAACGGTCGGCGTTCCCTTGGGCTTGTCGGCATTCCCTTGCGTCTTGCGCGCGAACTCGGGGTCCGATCGCTGCTCCCGAAGCGATCGTTGTCCCGTGAAGCCCACCTTCACGAGCGTCCTCATCGATCTGGCAACAGCTATATAGCTAAGCGCAGGGGACTTAGGACAATTAATTGGAGGTCACTTTTACATGACTCATTTGGGTTGGGTTCGTGACATTTTTGAGCGACTGAGTGCGTCCCGCTGCATGTGTCCTAACCGCTATGCGCTCGGCTATATCGCCATATTCAATGATTTGAGGAAAATTTAGTGTGTTCGCGAAGCGTGCGCGTGAGCGCAAACATCTTGCTCCCATCACCCATCGATCGCGCCCAAAAATGTCCGAACCCCTCTGAATACCGCTAGATGTCGATCTCGTTAAACGCAAACCACTTCGCAATCAAGTCCTAAATCCTTCAGAACTTGTCGAATTTCGGATTCGTAAATCGGGTTCATGACGATCGCGACATCGGGTGGATGCTTGGGCAGTAATTCGGGCGGGATAATTTCTTGTCCGGTGCCGGCGACGTACATTCCTTGCTTGCGAGGGTTAATATCGACAACGTATTCGATCGACCCTTGGGTTTTGAGCAAGTTGAGGAAGGTCACTCCTTTCGAGCCGGCCCCCCACACGATGGCTTTTTGACCGGCACGTGCCATACCGTCCAGTTTTTGCTGCCAGGTGTCGATGAGGGTTTTGAATTTCGTGGTGAACGTCGCGATATCTTGCGAGAGTTCCCGGACTTCGTTTTGCTCGTTCCCCGTCATGTTTTCGGAGTTGGGTGCTGGAACCGCCTCGAGACACAGAAACTGCTCCCCGAAGGTTTCCGTCATATCGTTTACCAAAAAGTCAGACTGAGTAAACGCTCTTGCCAGGGATGTTGGGGCAAAGTAGCAGCAGTGTTCGTAGATAATATCCCACACGGCAAGGTTGCGGAAGGTATGGAGGGCGTTGGGAACTTCAAAAAACACTTGCGTCTCCATCCGATGACCGATGGCGCGGCGCAAGGGTTGAAGTAAATCCGCTGGATTGGGGACGTGTTCGAGGGTGTGGCGACAGCAAATGAAATCCGCTTCCTCGTTGGCGTATCGTTCTGAATACAAATCTCGGACGATCCGCACCCGATCGGATAGGTGTTGGTGTTCCGATCGATCGACGTAAGTGGGATCGAAACCGACGCCGCGATTGTTCCCCAACTCGCATAGGGACATGAGAAAATCTCCTTTACCGCAACCGATTTCAACGATTTTTTTATTGTGGAGGTGGTGGCGTTCTACTAAGCTGCGAGCGAGGGCATCGGCGTATTCTTGAAAGCGGGGAGAGTAATGAAGGGAATTTTCGTATTCCTGGGTATACTCCAATCGATCGGCATCGAAGGCGAGGTTGGGAATAAAACCGCACTCGGGACAGAAGGCCAAGCGGATATCGCCTTTCGGACAATCTACGGCCGCAACCCGATCTCGCCAGAGTAAATTGCAATAGATCGGAACCGCCAGCATCTCGAAAAAGACCTCTAAATCGGGCGATCCACAAACCGGGCATTTCAGGTTTTCTAAAACGTTCACCATCGGTTTACACTCCTAATTTTTTGTAGAAAGGGTGAAGGGGGAAAGGGTAAAGGAGATAGGGGAATCTTGGATGAATTGATAATAACCCTCGAAGCATCGATCGAATTTTTCATAGTGGCGCCGAGATCCGATGGTGTAAAGACACGAGGCTGTTGCGCTCTATGTTCTGATTGCTAGATCTGTGCTGTATTGATAGCAGTTAGCTTCAAGGCGCGGCTCGAACCGGACCATTGCGCGATCGACTCGTAGTCTTTCCCCCCTTGCCCCCTTCATGAGTATCCGCGCTGGATGTGGCGATCCCGAGATTTGGCTGCCAGACAAAACAGATCGCAAGATCCCATACTCGCCTATTTCTTCCCCAGCCTCCCCAACCTCTAACCCAAAATTTGGGTCGATTCGAGTTCTGTAATATCTGCTGGGGGTTTTTCGAGGGCGCTGACAACAGTTTTCCCGAATTCCACTTGGCAGAAATGGGCGATGAGGGCAACGGCGTATTCTTCCTCCGGTAGGGGACATCCTTCCGTATCCCGCAGTTCGATCCAGGTATTGGTGTCGGCTTCCCCTTCTTTGTGCCATTTCATCCGTTGTCGGTAGCCCAGGTGCTTGCCAGATCCATCTTTTTCGGGCCAGCACTCGGTGGTGAGGAAATATCGCACGTTGGGTTCTGGCTCGTATTGGCGGTAGGAATCGACCCAGGTTCTGGGTTCGTCGCCGTTTTTGTAGCCAAACTCGACGCCTCCTCCCTGTCGGTAGGGATGAAACCAGGCAATGCTGTAAATCCAGCCTCGGCGAGGGGAAATGTCTTCCGGGTCTTTGTGACCGCCCCATAACGGTATCACGCCGAACCCACAGCGTGTGGGGAAATCGGTGCTGCGGAAAATTAACTGGGTTTCGATGCGCCGTCCTCCGGCAAAAGCACCCGCAATGCAAAGGATGCGATCGTAATCCTCAAAACCCGGTTTGGGACGCACGCGCCACTCCCCTTCCGATTCAAAGGTTTCCCAGTATCCATCTTGAACTTCGAGTTCGTCTTGAGACCAATCGGGTTCGATGGGGAGGACGATGGGTTGGGGATCGTATTCAAATTCGACGGAAATGGCTTCCGAGCGACCCCGACGACCTTGAACGGCAAGATTTAGGGTATTGGTTCCCTCACGCAGCACGTCCTCTTTCATTTCGATCACGAATAAGGGATCTAGCGCTCGTTTTCCCCCTCGACCGATATCGCGCCAGCTTCCGCCATTGAGTTGGTATTGGGCCGTCTCGACTCCCTCGGAGAGCGAACCGTAGAGATTCGCCGAAAGTTCGCCAGCGCGACGAGAAAACCGTTTGGGTTGGTGGAAAATCTGGACTAGGGGTTCGTTGGAGTCGGTGGTACATCCGTAGGCGATAACTCCGGCTGCAGCCAGGGCACTAGTTTGGATGAATTTGCGACGAGAATATTTAGTCATCGAATGCAAACTTAAAAATTAACGGTTCTTCCCATCTCTTCCTATCTGTGGGATCCCTCAATGCTCCCGTTTCCCGCGAGGATTACTCAGACAAAACACAATCGGCGATCGCCCGACCGATTTCCAGGGATGAGGTGGCCGCTGGAGAGGGAGCATTACAGATATGAATGCTATTTTCTCCACGCACGATTAAGAAGTCATCCACGAGGCGGCCGTCGGGTTTGAGGGCTTGAGCGCGGACTCCGGGGGGGTAGGGCACGAGATCGTCGGCAACGACATCGGGAATTAATCGTTGCAGGCTGCGGACGAAGGCAGCTTTGCTAAAGGAACGAATCATCTCTTGTACCCCCACATCGATATAGCGCCCGGTCAATTTCCAAAAACCGGGATAGGTGATGATGTCGCGAAAGTCTTGCCAGTCGAAATCGGTTTTGCGGTAGCCTTCTCGTTTGAGGCTGAGGACGGCATTGGGTCCGGCATGAACGCTACCGTCGATCGAGCGGGTAAAGTGAACTCCCAAAAACGGGAAGCTTGGATTGGGAACCGGGTAAATGAGGTTTTTGACTAAATGGCGTTTTTCGGGCTTTAGCTCGTAGTATTCTCCGCGAAAGGGAACGATTCTCGCCTCGGGGTCCACCCCATTCGATCGCGCGATTCGATCGCTGTGCAATCCGGCACAGTTGACGATCGTGCGCGCTGTAAAGGTGTCGTTATTGGTTTCGATTGCTTGACCATCACCGGTGGGTTGCATGTTTTCCACCTTGGTTTTCAGTCGCACTTCAACATCGAGATCGCCGCAGAGTTCGATATATTTGTGGCAAACTGCCCGATAGTCTACAATGCCGGTGGAATCGACCCGAATTCCGCCCAAACAGCGGACGTGGGGTTCGATTTGGCTGACTTCTTCTGGGGTGAGTCGGGCGATCTCGAGTCCGTTTTCGAGACCGCGTTGGTAGAGGTTCTCCAGGACCGGGAGTTCTTCGGGAACGGTTGCGGCAATGACTTTACCGCAGATTTCGTGGGGAATATCGTGTTTCTGGCAGAACTCCACCATCGATCGATTTCCCTGGCGGCAAAACTTGGCTTTGAAACTCCCGGGTTTGTAGTAGATGCCCGAATGAATGACACCGCTGTTACGACCGGTTTGGTGAGCAGCCGGCTGGCTTTCTTTTTCGAGAACTAAAATACGAGCGTGGGGATCGCGCTGACCGATGGCCATCGCTGCGGACAGACCCACGATTCCCCCACCAATAATTGCAAAGTCATACATAGATGCTAGTTGCGAGATTGCCAGACATGACCTTTGGGGTTGGGTGTTGTGGCTTTTCGCACTCCTAGATTGACGCTTTTGGAGACATTGATGGTTGGGGTGGGTGGGCAGTTTGAAGATCGGTCTCTCCAGTGAAATCTCCCGACCCACTGCCTACCCTACCCATCGATCCTTCTTGGGGCAACTTAGAATTTCCCCAAACTTTATTTTCCCATTCCCAGCGCGATACGTATTGGAGAAGCCAGAGCAGCGAGATCTCCGATACGCGACCCATTTAGCCGACGATCTTTCCGGTGAGCTTGGCTTCGGCCGCAGACCACAGCCGGCGACGCAGGGAACGGGCGATTGCCCGCCCATGCAAGTAGAACTTGCGACTGGCCCGCTTCCCGGTAAACTTGACGATCGCTTCTAGGCAGGACAATTTAGCCGAGGTATTGAGATTACTCTTCCAAACCACCGACCCAAAAGCGGTCGCTACACCTAAAATGGGATCGACGAGATTTTTCTTCGTTCCGGGTTGATACCGACCGCTCAATTCTTCGGCGCTGGTGCGGGAGAAATCTTCTCGCCGACGGTGGGACAGGCATTGAGGAATGTGACCGAATGCACCCAATAGCGCGATTTCCACCGATAAAACCTGATCCATGCGCGCAATGGGTCGGATTTTCTGGGTTGTCATCAACATATCCCGACGCATCATCGTATAGATGGGATCGATGTAACCGTAATGGGCCGTCATAAACCACACCATCTGCCGAAATCGGAGATGGGGGAGTGGAGAATCGAGACGTTTACCGGTATATTCTTGGTAATCGCGCTCCCCTTCGTCGGTGATGTGATCTTGATAGGTGGTTACGCCCACTTGCTCCGGATGAGCCTCGAGTTGTTCGACACATTGGCCGGTGTAACTTGCCTCTAACCAATCATCCGATCCAATCCAGCGAAAGTACCGACCGCGAGAGAGTTCTAACACGCGATTGAAGTTGGCAATTTGACCGATATTTTCCGAGTTGCGATGGTAGCGTATGGGTAACCCTCGACTAACGTACTCTTTACAGATGTCTGGAGTGGAATCGGTGGAAGCATTATCGCTGACGACCACTTCAAAATTTGAGTAGTCTTGGGCGAGTAACGAGTTGAATAACCGTCGCAGGTACTTTTGTGCGTTGTATACAGGTAAGCCAAAGCTCACCATCGGATTTAACGGTCGGTTCGGGGATTGGCGATGGAATGATATCTGGCCATGAGTCACGGATACATCACTAGGATTTGAGGAAGAGATAGAGTTCTGTACTGATTTCATCTGACACCTTCTGTGTATTCTGTACCTTGCTCGTTCCCGATTGAAGTTCTCACGAGTTTGGTGATGCTCGATCGAACTCACAATCTTGATTCTTGACGATTTCTAGTCCGTAAAAATTTCTCAGAGGGAGTCCGTATTTTTATGCAAAAATCGATTTTTTTTACGATTTTTTACAAAATGACGTAGACTATTAACTCGGACGATAAATCGGTCAGTAATTCCTACAAAACACTGAGGAAGAATCCCGAAGAAACTTATCAAATCGATTGATTTATCGTACCGAGCGCTCGAAATAGTATTTCGACTGAGTTCGAGTCGATCGTAAGTCGCTGTCGATCGCAGGAAATTTTTGACCCTAAGAGAAACCGACTTGAACTGAATTGTAGAAAAAGAGTCGTTCGTATTTTTACGGAACTTCTATTATTCAGTTTATATCACAGTTTTTAAACTAGCTGAATACTTCTACGCAATCTTCACTGAAAGTTTACATCTTACGCAGAAACTTTCCCGGTACTTAGCCCCATTTTTGGAGTGAATTTGAATAAATTAAGTATTTACACGAGTTTTTTGTCGTTTTTGGAGCTTCGCTTGCTAGCACAATCCCATGTTAGCACGTAAGTATTAATACGGAAAATATTTTGAATTCATAAATTATACGTAAATACACTGAAAAAAGATCGGCGAATCACTTTTACATAGTTTGGCTCGTGACAAATGTCGTACGTTCCGATCGAGATCCGGGTTTTCAAGCAAGAGTACAGATACTTCTGGCTCGATCGCTTTCCATTATCTTGATTCATTGACACGATCTATCGTTGAACAGGTACCCGTCTTCTCCTGGAAAATACGCAAAGCGAGTATAAGAAAGACATTCGATCGTGCGATCTCCTTGAGAGCGATCGAGGTTTACGTCACTTTTTCATATAAATTAGCCAAATGGCGGATTGACAAAATATGTAAGTTGTACAGGTCAATCAGTTCTCTAGGATTCTCAGCATTCGAGCGTAATTTTGACTGATTGAAACCCGAGACTACGTAATTTTCCACAATAGATTTCGAGTCATATAAGTTACGTCCGTAAAATTACGATTTCCTCACATTGTTTGTACGAATGTCGTGTCAATATTAATGCGGAATCAATTATCTTGTGAGCAAAAATAGGAAATTTAAAATCATCATCTAATGATTTTCCTAAGAACAATTAAAAAGCTCAAGATAAGTCAAATGACCGATGACAAAATCTTGAAAATGTTAAATAATGTTAAAAATTAACTCTAAAATCAAAAAACTGACAGTCTTACTCCAAACGAAAAGAATTTAGCATGAAAATATCATTTCAACGAAAAACTGTAAAAGGTTGGTTTGGGAAAACATACTACAAAAGTGCCATTCAGGTAACTCTAAAACCGGAAGAGAAAGAAGTGGCTAGCCAACAAAATATTTTAAAAGTGGCTCTTTTAGGCGGAAAAGAGTTAGAAGATGAAGAAGCCGCCATGGCTTATATCTGTCGTCGACTTAGAGTAACGATGAAGGATTTGGAACGGGGAATTGTTGCCAAGGTTCGTGGAGAAAGCGAACTCGGACAACTTTCGTGGTTCGAGAATCAAGTGCGCAAACGCTGCAAAACTTTTAAATCCTTACTAGAGTCCGTGCAAAACTCTCAAGAGGCTTTTCCAGAGCGTCTTTGTTTTGAAGAAGAAATTTAGACGGCTCGATTTTTTTGATTCAAGTATCAAATTTAAGGGGGAATTTGTTTCGGATTTTCTCGATCGATCTTGGCTTTGATGAAAGTCCGATCGAGGGGTGTAACAAACCTGGTGATAACGATCTCTTGGCAATTACGATCGACAGCCAATTCACAGAATTTAAACCCGTACGGTTGGTCAAATAGAACTCATCATTTTCTAGAACTCATCATTTTCAATTGTGAGGGGTTATTTGTCGATCGCGAGCGCATTACCCAAACCGTGTTTGCTCAAATGCTCGACGAACTCGGAATCTCCATGACATGAAAACAGATGTTCGATCGATTTGTGGGCAAATCGATGTCTTGCAGCCTCGATCCGATCGAAGAACTGTTGGGAAAATCCGTTCCCGAGGGCTTCATTGAAGAAGACCGCGAAAGAAGCACCATCGCCCCACAAAAAGAATTAAAACCCGTTGATGGGATTCGAGAAGC
Organism: Zarconia sp.; assembly: GCF_057467645.1. Lineage (NCBI taxonomy): Bacteria > Bacillati > Cyanobacteriota > Cyanophyceae > Oscillatoriales > Zarconia > Zarconia sp. Next base: position 18,661 of record NZ_JBRJXU010000015.1, on the reverse strand, counting down.
CAGAGAAAATTCGATCGCTAAAATGGAGTGATATCGTAAGTTGACGATCGCTCGATGTTAATTTTTCTGGATATTGATGGGGTTTTGGTTCCCGATCGCCCATTGAATGCAGCGGAATCCCTCCAAGACTTAATGAAGTTCGATCGAACTTGTCTCCAAGAATTTGAAACCATTCTGCGTCGCTATCCCAGCGTCCGGGTCGTTATCTCTTCTTCTTGGCGGGAAATGTTTCCCTTTGAAACGATTCCGCCGCTGTTTTCGCCGGATATCACCCCTCGGATTATCGGCAGTACGCCGTTTCTCGACCCCAAAGCCGTCTGCGAGTTGGAGTATCTGCGATATCAAGAAGTGCTGGAGTACTTGCGACAAAATTGCCCGGAACACTCACCCTGGGTTGCCGTCGACGATATTCCCGAACACTATCCCCCAGATGCGCCAATCGTCGCCACCGTGGCTGAGGTGGGATTCGATCGAAATGCGGCTAAGGCGCTCTCGAAGTATCTGATGGCAATGGGCAATGGGCAATGGACAATTGACTGTTGACTATTGAAAATTAACAATGGGTCAGTTGCAACGCTATACCCCCCGCTCGGGTAGAGCATTTGGATCTGTCAGATTTCGTTTGTTGCAGAATTTATCGCCCAAATGCTTGTGCCTCTATAACCTCCCCATTTTTAATTTTTAATTTGTAATTTTTAATTCTCTTCCCTCTCCCTTATCTCCCCCTCTCCGCGTCCCCGCGTCACCGCGTCAATCTCCCCCCTCCCCCCAAGTCACCTCCTGAGTCACCTTGAGGAAGGTATCCAACACTGCAGAAGTTCGATCGCGCGACCAGACGACAGCCATTTCCAGGGTAGGCATCTCATCGAGCAATCTTCGATAAACCACCCCTTGCCGTTGTAGGCTGAGGACGTTTTCCGGGAGTAGCGTCACCCCCATTCCGGCTGAAACCAAACTCAGAATCGTTTGCATCCACTGGGCCTCTTGAATGACATTCGGTTCAAAACCCGATCGCCCGCAAAGGCTGACAATTTGGGCGTACAGGTTCGTTCCCAGGTGGGATGGCGGCAGAATAAATCGATCGCGCGCCAGTTCTTTTAAGGAGAGTTTCGTTCGAGAAGCCAGGGAATGGGTTTCGGGTAAGACGGCGAGGAAGGATTCCTGCATCACGGTGAGAAAACTCAAGGTGTCGTTTTGCGCTTCCACCCCTTCTTCAGCGCCCTCTTCGATAAGAGAACGATGCATGAACCCGACATCAATTTCCCCCCGGCGCAAGGCTTGGAGTTGTTGCCTAGCCGTGAGTTCTTGCAAAACCAGTTCGATTTGCTCGAAACCCGATCGAACCGCGCGCAGAACGTCGGGCAAAATACTGTTGGCTGCCGAACTGTTGAACCCCACCGTCAACTGTCCGCTTTCTCCCCGTTCTGCCTGTCGGGTGGCGGTGATGCTGCGATCGACTCGCGCTAAAATCGATCGCGCTTCCGCGAGAAACACCGATCCCGCTGGGGTTAGTTCGAGGGGACGCTGGCGGCGATCGAGCAGTTGCACCCCCAACTCCCCTTCCAGATCGCGGATTTGCTTGCTCAAGGGGGGTTGAGCGATATGCAAGCGATCGGCTGCTCGGCTGAAGTTCGCCGCTTCGGCAACGGCGACAAAGTATCGTAAATGTCTCAGTTCCATCGTGGGTAGGTATCTATGATCCAAGGGTCTTTATATCTTTTAAATATGATTAATTTGCTTTTTAATATAAGATATATCTTGAAAATATATGTCACTCATTTTACTGTAGGAAAATAGCGGCAATTCTCAACTCAACTAATGCGATGAGTGCAGCTCTATCCTGCGGTTGTTCTTGGGAAAAATTAGCGATGAATGTCATGAACTCAAAAATCGATCGCGTCGCCATTTTTGGTGGAACTCACGGTAACGAATCTACCGGGGTGTATCTAGTAAAAAAATTTAAAAATTTTCCCGATATAATTCGCCGCTCGAGTTTTGATACGCTGACATTTTTGGCTAACCCCAAAGCCATTGAAGCAAGGACGAGGTATATCGATATCGATCTAAATCGTTGCTTCAACGTTCTAGATTTGGAGAATCCCGATTTATTTGGATACGAGCAGGTTTTGGCAAAAAACATTTATCGCCAAGTCCAAGCCGATGGTATTAATTTTTTGATTGACCTGCATTCTACGACTTCAAATATGGGGCTAACCCTTCTAGTCGATAACGATTGTCCGTTTAATTTACGGTTGGCGGCATATCTTGTTTCTCGTAATTCTGAGGTTAGAATTTTACAAACGGAAGGCAGTCAAGATAAAAATAGATTAAGAAATATTTGCGATTTGAGTTTAACGATCGAAGTGGGTGGCGTCGCGCAAGGAATTTTAGATGCCACGTTATTTCAAAAAACTGAGAATTTAATTTTAGAGATTTTAGATTATTTAGATCGATACAATCGAGAGATAGAAATCCTCGATCCCCAAGAACTAGAACTCTATGCTTACTGGCAAACGGTCAACTACCCGAGAGATGAGGAAGGGGGGGTCGTTGCCATGATTCATCCATGGCTTCAGGGTCGAGATTACTTACCGCTGAATGAAGGCGATCCCCTCTTTGTTCGATTTGACGGCACCGAAATTTTCTATCACGGTCAAAATACCGTCTATCCCGTCTTTATTAATGAAAGTGCCTATTGGGAAAAGAATATTGCCATGTCGTTAACTCAGAAAAAAAAGGTATCGATCGAGAGTCTCGATTAAAAGGTGTTTTCTCTTCGTTACTCGATCGGGAAAATCTCTCCCCTCGACTTTGGAAAGAACAAAAAAATAACCGATCGCTCCGGAGTGAAGATTCTGGCTTCACCTCAGCGAAGATGACATTTCTGCCCGATTTCCAAAATGGCATCGGTCTACAAGACTTGACCGGCACCAAATCTTGCTTTTACCTGAAAAAATCGGCGTTACATGAATTCTATGGCAAGATCGACACGAACGAGTGTCTTCGAGCTGAGGATGTTGCAACACCCATGTGTCTGAATCCAGGGGATATCTTGCGCGATCGCTACATCATCGATCGAGCATTAGGACGGGGCGGCTTTGGGGTGACGTACTTGGCGCTAGACTTGGCAACTTTCGATTGGGTAGTTGTTAAAGAAATTCCCCAACCGATCTCGGAGGAGGATTTACAAGAGGCAAGAATTCGATTCGAGCAAGAAGTTGAAGCCCTTATACAACTCGAAGAGCATTCTCCAATTCCCCAACTTGTCGATTCTTTTGAAGAACGGGGCAACTTTTACTCAGTTCAAGAATACGATGTTTTACACGATCGCTACCTAATCGATCGAGAATTAGGACGAGGCGGCTTTGGGGTGACTTACTTGGCGCTAGACTTGGCAACTTTCGATTGGGTGGTTGTCAAAGAAATTCCCCAACCGCCATCGGAAGAGACGGAATTGTTAGAACAAGCAACAACGCTGTTCGAGCGAGAAGTTGAAGCCCTTATACAACTGGGAGAGCATCTTAAAATACCTAAATTCGTCGATTCCTTTGAAGAAGGATGTAACGAAGAACAGGGCTATTTTTACTTAGTTCAAGAATATATTGAAGGTCACCCGCTCAAAAACGAATTCATCTCCAATCTACTCTGGAACGAAGCAGACACCCTTGCCTTACTGCGAGATATCTTAGAAGTTTTGGCGTTCGTCCATCAACCTCGTGTCGTCCATCAATGTGATGTCGTTGTCGTCCATCGGGATCTTCACCCAGGCAACCTGATTCGCTGCGCGTCTGACGGCAAAATAGCCTTAATCGATTTTGGAGCCGTCAAAGAAATCGGGACTTTAGAAAGCAATGACAATGACGAAGAAGGGAATAACGAGCCAGAATTTACCACTCGTGCTATCGGCATCCCCGGTTATATGCCCCCGGAACAAACCCGAAGAGTAACCAAACCCAGCAGCGATATCTACGCCGTCGGGTGTACTTGCATCCAAGCGTTGACGGGGTTGCATCCAAACCAGTTTCAAAGCCAGTTCTCGCGAGATGAAGCAGGGAATCTTGTATTGCCGAATCTCCCCATTCGCTCGAAATTTCGGGAAATTTTGCAAACCATGGTGCGCTATCACTTCAACGATCGCTATTCGAGTGCTGTTGAAGCCCTCGAAGCAGTGCGCGAATTGGAGAAACCCTGGTGGTGCGATCTCGCGACTCGATTGGCGTTAGGATTGGCGATCGTTTGTGGAGGTGTGGCAATAGGCATTACCGGATGGCGATTTTTGGCCCCAGACACCTGTTCGAGTGCCCAAAATGACCATTTAAGCTGTGGGGAAGAAATTCTCGTGGGGGGAAACCCGATATCAGACAAAAAGGAGGGGGTGGAGGCATTTGCACGAGAGAATTACCCGCAAGCGATCGAATTGTTGGAGGCAGCGCGCGTGCAACAACCCAACGATCCCGAAACCCTCATCTACCTCAACAACGCCAAGTTAGCCACCAGTGGCGATCGCATCTATACCATCGCCGTGGTAGTTCCCTTGGAAAAACCGGCAAACTGGCAAACCCCAGGCTTGGAAGTATTGCGAGGTGTCGCTCAAGCTCAAGACGCGATTAACAATGGGGAAGATTTCGATTGGAAGCTGCAAGTCTTGGTTGCCAACGACGATAACGACGAACTACAGGCGCAAAATATCGCCGGAGAATTGGGAAAGCGATCGGGGGTTATCGCCGTTGTCGGACATTCTACCAGCGCCACCACCCTGGCGGCGATGGAGATTTACAAACGCCACCAGCAGGTGTTGATTTCGGCCACCAGTTCTTCCGATGAACTGACGGGTTTGGAGAATCCCTTCTTCTTTCGCACCCTTGCCGGAGAAGAGAACAGCACTCACGTCTTAGCCGAGTACCTGCTCGAAAAATTCCAACAGGCTGCCATTTTTTACAATCCGGGGAAACCCGCTAGCCGTTCCTTGCGCGATGGCTTCTCGAAACATTTTCAAGCGGGGGGAGGAACCATCGTCGAGGAGATCGATTTATCGGAGTCGGACTTCGATGCGAGGGTGAGGCTAGAACGAGTGCGGGCGAAAGGAGCAAACGGTTTGCTGCTGTTCCCTGACGCGCAAGTCGATGGATTTGCGTTTCCCAATGCGTTGAAAGTTCTCGAAGGCAATGACAATCGGGATTGGATGGGGGCGGGTACGGGATTGTATGCAACCGATATTTTGGAGGAAAAAGACCGGGCGCAAAAGTTAGTGGTGACGGTTCCCTGGCATATGGCTAAAAGTCCGAACTCGGAGTTTCCCGAAGCGGGGAAAAATCTGTGGGGGGAAACGGTGGGTTGGCGCACGGCGACGGCTTACGATGCGACGCAGGTGTTGGTTGAAGCGATCGAAGCGCAATCTTCTCTCAACCCCATCGAAGTGTTCCAGACCTATCTCGATCCGAAAATGCGCTCTCGTCGCCTTCAAAAAACCCTCGCCGATGCCAATTTTTCCGCAACGGGGGCCACGGGAACGATTCAATTCGAGGCAACGGGCGATCGTCGCAATCCGTCGATCGAACTGGTGCGAGTATTGCCCTGCGGGAAACAACCTTTTGGATTTTCTTTCGTCCCGATCGAGTTTTCCACGGCAGCAGAGGCGGGAATCGTCTGCGATCGATAAATTCAGTCAAGCTTGAAAAGAACTGAATGCTGACTGTCTATGGGGAAGTCATAAATTCCTTCGAGACTTCCCCCTTCACCTTTCCCCCTTTCCCCTTCTCCTTTAAACAGAGATGTCTTTTCTCTTAACCGAGATATGCTACGGTGGCAACGATTCTGCAATCCATTTATACCAATAAACTCCGAACCAACTATGTCAGACGGATCGTGGACTCCTCCATCGAAACAGTCTTTAGAAGTCCCTCAACCGGAAAATTCGATCGCCCCCTCCAGACCCCCCATCGATCGCGCGGTTCATTTCATCACCGAACGGGTAGCCGCCGCCCTCCTCGATTTCCCTTGGATTACCCCCAACGGCATTAGCTGGTTGTCCGCTGCCGTCGGTGGCCCGCTTGCGGCTTGGTCGATTTGGCAGCATCAGTACGGACTGGCCGTCGGGGCGATCGCCCTCAGTGGAATTTTAGATTGCCTGGATGGAGATTTAGCCAGGGCGCGGGGAATTGCCTCCGGGCAAGGGGATATTCTCGATAGCGTTCTCGATCGATATGTGGATTTTTCCCTCATTGCGGCGATGATTTTGGTATCGCCCAACGAGTATATTGTGGCCGGATTGCTAGCACTTTTAGGGACGACGATCGTCCCCTACGTTCGCGCCCGCGTTGAAGCAGCTGGCAAAAGTACGGTGTCTTCGATCGGCAGTCGATCGACCCGAACGGTGTTAATTATTCTTGGGTTGCTGGCGGGGAAAATTTTGCCCTTGCTGGTGATTTTGGCGATAATTTCTAATATCGCGGCTATCCACCGATTTGCCTTTGCGTTATTAAATAATACGGAAGAAGATTCGTAAAATCCCGGTACGGTGGTAACGGTCGCCCGATCGTTACCCCCCTACCGTTTGTTCTCATTTCTCAAGCCAATCGGCGTGATTTATCTTATTTTGATGGATACCGTTTGATTTTTCCACTGAAGGCAATCGGTCGAAGTTCTTGAATCTGATGGTTCCTATCGATCGAAGATTGGAAAACTTTTCGGTCAGTCAGCTTGCCCAAATTCGTCGATAATCTTGCCACTTCGCTGACATTAATTTAAAACCGATTTTTAGAGATATCGGTTATACTCAAATGTTTGCCTCGGATTTAGATCGAGCGATCGATTGATTGATTAATCCAGAATGCAAAAAATTATGCAAAATAATTGACAAAAACGAAAAAAGTATACTAGAACAGAAGCGTTACTCAGCGAGATTTCATTTTCCATATGAAATATAACTCCGTAATAACCGCTGTTACCACATTCCTCGCCACTTTCTCTGCTGCGGCACCGGCTTTTGCGACGAATTGGGTTTACATCGGACATGCTTCCACCGGAGAAGCACTCTACGTCGATAGCGATAGTATTTTCAAAGGTCAGAATGGTTCGAATCATCTCGTCGCCTTTTCCTATAGCCTCAATGAAGAAGAATTGAATGCGATGGCGGATTGTTCTAAAAATGAATGGTACGTCGAAGATTTTGGAACCTATTCCCCCGAAAGCCAAGCCACTCAGGATATGCTGAATTATGTTTGTCAATCAGGTTGAAATGGTGCTTTAAACTTGGGTCACAGAAAAGATACATTTAGGTCAATTTAATTGGATATTGCTACCCGGATTACTTAATATTGTAATCCGGGTAACTTTTTGCAAAGCAGATTCTCTAGGTTGCTCGATCCATGAGGAAATCTTGACTGTTTCAACCACTAAGCATTCACACCACCATCAATCGTTAAGCTGGCTCCAGTAATGTAGGCAGCGGCTTCTGAGGCGAGAAAGGCAACCAGGGCGGCGACTTCTTGAGGCTGACCGTAGCGTCCCAATGCCGTGTAAGGTAGGATCTGCTCTGCAAATTCTCCTTCTGCGGGGTTGAGTTCGGTATCGATCGGACCGGGTTGGACGGTGTTGACGGTAATCTTACGCGGACCTAAATCTCGCGACCAGGCTCGGGTAAAGCCAGCCACGGCAAATTTACTCATCGTATACAGTCCAATTCCGGGTAAGGGCATGCGTTCGCCAAAAATGCTGCCGATGTTGATAATTCTGCCCCCTTCTTCCATGCGCGAGATCGCTTCGCGAGCTGCAAGAAACACGCCGCGAACGTTCAAATTGACGATCTTCTCGAAGTCTTCCGGGGTTGATTCTTCTAAAGTACCTAGGGGAAAAAAGCCTGCATTGTTGACCAGGATATCGAGGCGACCATCCAAGATTCGATCGGCCTGGGCAAACAAAGTTTCAACACCAGAAGGACTCGACATGTCTGCCTGCACCATTGTGGCTTGTCCGCCCTGAGCTTGAATCTCTTCAACCACTTGCTCTGCCGCACTGGCAGAACGGGCGTAGTTGATGATGACATGCGCTCCTTCTGCGGCTAATTTTTTGGCGATCGCTGCTCCGATCCCTTTTGAAGAACCCGTCACGATCGCAGTTTTGCCTTGTAATGTCTTCATCGATAACTCTCCTGAATGGTTGTAGAGGGTGAATGGGTGTCGCCTCAACTGCGACTATTTCACCGTAACTCTGTTTAAAAAGAATGTGAATATGACGTTTAAGCCAAATACTTTTGCGTAAAATGCAAAAATACTCGATCGAGCTGCTGTCATGCCGACCTTTCACGAGTGGTTGAAGTCCGTAACTTAACGTCAGTTTTGGGTAAGACTATTTCAGGTGAGGGCGGGGAATGGGGAATAGGGAATGGGGATGGAGTACTTTCCTCCTAAGCAAGGAGATTTAGCCAGTGTTGTCGCTTCGCTCATCAAGAGGCTTGCCGACCGCCCGAATGTCACCCAGAGTCGGCATCCCGGGGAGGTCGCGGTAGCAAAACTGACGTTAACTTAATGCTCTCGACGAGATACGACCCGATCCCTCACCCGTATTATTCGCCTCGCACTGCAAGAGCGTGCGTTAGCTTAAGTGATTCAGATGTTGAGTCAAGAAATCAATGAAAGCTCGCACTCTCAATGAATGACGACGATTCGATAAGTAAAGGGCATAAATTCCCGTATCCATATCGATCGGAGGATAAAACTGAAAATCCTCCAGAATGGCTTTTAATCGATGGTGTTGAAGATCGTTGCCAATCAACCAAGTCGGCATCAGAATTAAACCCAAACCATCTAAACAGGCTTGGCGAAGGACTTCAGAATTATTAGCAACTAACGACCCCTTAACTTTGACATCACAGACTTCCTGACCCCGTTTAAATCGCCAGACTTCCGAACCGGTAGAATAGCTAAAACATAAACAATTATGGTTAACCAAATCTTCTGGATGTTTCGGCTGTCCGTGTTGGTTAAAATAGGCATCGCTCCCACAAACGATGCGCCGATAAGAGGCAATTTTTCGGACTAACCAACTCGCACCAGAGCGCTCTAAGTTCCCCAAACGAATGACCAAATCTAGTTCTTCTTCGACAGGATTTGCTAACGTATCGCTCAAGACTAAATTGAGTTTCATTTCAGGATAATGCACCAAGAAAGGTTGAATTAAAGGTGCAATATAGAGCCGTCCGAAAGCTACAGGTAAACTGACCCGCAAGATACCTCTAGGTATTTCATCTTGTTCGGCCACCGAAAGATTCGCAGCTTCTACATCTTGGAGAATTCGCACAATTTTTTCATAATATTGACGCCCTTGGGGAGTTAGCGAGATCCTGCGGGTGGAACGATTCGTCAGTTGAGTATTCAGCATCTTTTCGAGAGAGTTGACCTGACGAGTGACAGAGGAAACCGCAAGTCCTAACTGTCGAGATGCCTCAGAAAAGCTACCCGTTTCGGCGACTCTGACGAATGCCTCCATTGCAGTAAATCGATCCATTCAATTTATACCAACCCGACTTATACCAACCCGACTTATACCAACCCGACAATCGCGTACGGGGCAATAGCATTGAGCTTGAGAGCATTGAAAGAACAATGGGAAAAACCTTAGGGCGAAAGCGGATAGCGATCGAGAACGAACAATCGAGCGCTTTCATCAATCTCTTCTGGCGTATTGCCACCTATTTCCCCATCCACCATAGCGGCTTTTAATGCCTCTAACATTTCTCGGAAATGGGGTCCGGACTGATAACCCATCTGCTGTAATTTCTTGCCGTTTAGGGGCGCTTTAACCTCTTGCCATCGGATGAGATACTGCCACAGGGGGCGACGAATCGATCGCGGACTGGTGACCGTCGCCAGCCACAGATTCTTGCAACGATGGGGTTGGAGGCAGCGCACGACTTGGCTTGCTCGATCGCATTTCGGGAGTGCCTCGCCCAGGGTCTGATGCCAGCGATCGAGGTTTTTGAGGCGATCGATACTGTCACCGGGTAGTTGGAGATTGCGGGCAACGGACTCCCGAAATTCCGGGGCGAGATGGGCGAGAATAACTTCCAATCGCGTCAGCCAAAGATCCGGTAGATGGGAAGCGAAACGCTGCCACCCGCGAGACACCCATCGCAGCCGGTACCACAGCCTCTCGTCGAGAGTGAGGGTGGGATGGAGGCATCGCAAGGCATCGATAGCGGCTAGTTTCGCGAGGGCTTTTTGCCAGTAGGATGCGCCGAGGGTGTAGCGCAATTCCGCCTTCATTCGGGTTTGCAGGGCCGGGACTTTGGCAATTTCTGCGAGGGTTTGGGGGTAAATGCCACTGGCGAGGGCTTCTTGAATCAGTTGTTGGGTGCGCTCGTCGAACTCGAAGCCGAAGCGCACTGCAAACCGTGCCCCCCGATACATCCGCGTCGGATCGTCAATCAAACTGCGATCGTGCAGAACCCGCAGGTGTCGGTTGTCTAAGTGTGCGAGTCCGTCAAAAAAATCCAGCAGTTCGCCCCGTGCGGGGGTAGTGAGACGCACCGCAAAGGCATTGACGGTAAAATCCCGTCGGTACAAGTCTTCGCGAATGGAACTCGCCCGCACTTCGGGGTTCGCACCGGGATAAGCGTAGGTTTCGGTTCTAGCGGTAGCAAAGTCGATGGAGAAGCCTTTGAGTCGATCGTCTTCGATCCAAGTGAGGGTAGCCGTTCCGAAGGCGGAGAATACCTCCAAACGAGTCTTGGGGTAGTGCTGTTGCAGGGCTGTTGCCAGTTCGATCCCCGCCCCCGGCGTGGCCGCTTCGGGCGCGCGATCGACGGTTAAATCGATATCGGGTAAGTTTAAGCGAACGCCCCCCTCTCCATCGAGTAACAGTAAATCCCGGACAATTCCCCCGACGATATAGAGATGCCACTGTCGTTGTTGGGCCAGTTCTGCGGTGCGAGCGAGAATTTCCCAGAATTCTGGGGCGAGGCGAGCTTTGAGGCGAGAAAGGAGGTTAGTGGGTTGCAACAAAACTGATTAAACCCGAAAAAGAGGGAAAGGGGAAAGGGAAAGGGGGAAAGGGAGAAGAAATTCATGACATCGCTATAGAAATCGAATTTTTGATTTCGATCGCCGATCTAGTCATTAAAGCAAGTGCGTGGGGACGATTGCATCTCGATCTCGGCGAATTTCGAGAATCTGATTGCGATCGCCGACGATGGCAACGGTGGGTGAGTGGTTGGCAATTTCTTCGGGGGTCAGCTGTCCGTAAGTCATCACGATCGCCCGATCGCCTTTTGCCCCCAAGCGAGCAGCTGCCCCGTTAAGTTCCACCACCCCCGAACCGGCCGGGGCGGGAATCGCATAGGTAATCAACCGTTCCCCATTCGAAATATTCACCACCTGCACCTGTTCGTAGGGTAAGATTTGCACCGCATCTAACAAGTTACAATCGATACTGATGCTGCCGGTATACTCTAGATTGGCTCCGGTCAGGGTACAGTTGTGAAGCTTAGCCAGCAAAAACGATCGGTGCATGAGGTTCGCTGCAAAATCGGTCAGGGAATCTGAAAAGAATGCTCTTACCTCAGAATGACGGAGTGCCGACGCGCTTGGGCTTGAGCTATTTTCGAACTGGACTAGTATGGGCGATCGATGGGGTAGCCCACTAGCCAGTTAGGTCGGTCAACGACCAACGTTCTTATCTTACCAAAATCGGTGTCTGGCTAAGGTGCGCGATCGTAACGTCAGTTTTGCCAGTCAGGGTGGCGGACGGGGAGACACGGTGACGCTCCGGACGCGGTGATGGGAAGAGGGAGAAGATCGTCACAACCAACCCAATTGTCAATTGTCAATTGTCCATTGCCTCCCAACACTCACCCTCGGCGAATATTAAAACAACACCATTCTTTTCGCTTCCAAAGGGTGGCGACGATCCAACCATTTTGCTCTAAAACATCGGCCATCGCCTTCGCCTGTTCGAGCAAAACGCCGCTAATAATACCCCAGGTTGTCGGTTTGGAAATGGCTTCAAATTGAGGCACCATATCCACGATCGTCTCGGCGAGGATATTACACAAAATCCCATCCACCGGTCCGGCCGCCAATTCCATCCCCCGTTCCAAACTGCCCACTTCAGTGTGTAACCGGTTGGGGTCGATGCCGTTGAGATCGCGGTTGCTGCGGGTGGCACCCACGGCTAGGGAGTCAGTATCGACGGCGTAGAGCTGAGTGGCCCCGAGTAATACCGAGGCGATCGATAAAATCCCCGAACCGCAGCCGATGTCGAGCAGCGTGGTTTCTGCTTGCGGTTCGGCCAGACGCATTTCCAGAGACTCCAGACACAGTTGGGTGGTGGGGTGAGAACCGGTGCCGAATGCCGCCCCCGGATCGAGGCGCAACAACAGGCGATCGGGATTTTCCGGCAGCGTCAGCCACGCGGGATACACCAAGAAGCGATCGCCTATCTCCTCCGGATGCCAGTATTGCTTCCAGCTACTCGACCAATCTTCCTCGTCGATGAGATTCCATCGCGTGACCGGAGAGGGTAAATTCGCCGAGAGAGCATCTTGCCGCAACCACAGAGCCAGCGCCGCTAAATCCAGCATTTGAGCCTTTTCCTGGGGTAAATAGGCATAGACCCAAAAGGCTTCTCCCTTCATTTGGCTGGCGGTTCCCCGACAGCCAAATAGCTCCAAACGCCAAAAGATCGAATCTTCCAGTGCCGGATCGCTGAGAACTTTAATTTCCCACCAACTATGTGCCATATTTACCGGTTATAGGGTTTAGGGTATGGGACTTTGGGAGGCTTCGGGGGCAACGAGCGCTTCGGAGGCTTTGGGAGCGAACTAAATTTCTCCCCTTGTCCCCTTGTCCCCTTGTCTCCTTGTCTCCTCATCCCCCACACCCCCATCTTCCCCTAAAGCGTCACGGTATAGGCATCGCGAATACCGGGGACTTTCATAATTTCATCCAAAATCCCTTCCGGTAAAGGATCGTCGAGACTCAGCACCATCACCGCATCGCCGCGCACGATTTTGCGTCCCACTTGCATACTGGCAATATTGACGTTAAAGCTACCGAGCAGGGAGCCGATTTTACCAATAATTCCGGGCATGTCCCGATGTCGGGTAAACAGCATATGCTGGATCGGTGGCACGTTAATGGGGAAATCGTCGAGGCTGGTGATGCGAATTTCCCCATCGCCGAGGAGGGCGCCGGTGACGGTATGTTCGCCGAGGGAACCTTTGGCTTGCAGGTGCAAGGAGTCGGTGTAGTCGCGAATCGATGCATCCCGCGTTTCGATGATTCGAATGCCCCGTTCTTTGGCTTCGATGCTGGCGTTGACGTAGTTTACTCGTTCCCGCAAGGCTGGAGAAAGCAATCCTTTGAGGGAAGCAACGACGATCGGCTGACTTTGCTGTTCGGCCAGGTCTCCCTGCAGGCGGACGTTGAGGGAATCGACTCGTCCTCCGGCCAGTTGACCCACCAAATTTCCTAAGGTTTCGGCTAGTTCCAGATAGGGACGGAGTTTGGCGAGGGCTTCGGGGTAGAGTCCGGGAATATTCACCGCAGAACGGGCGGGCAATCCCAAGAGGACATCGCGAATTTGTTCGGCGACATCAATGGCGACGTTCACCTGGGCTTCTTCCGTGGATGCGCCGAGGTGGGGGGTGAGAATTAAGTTTTTACCCACCGATCGCAATGGAGAATCTGCTTCGAGGGGTTCGTTGCCGTATACGTCTAGGGCAGCCCCGGCAATCCGTTCTTCTTTGAGGGCTTCGGCGAGGGCGGCTTCGTCAATTAATCCCCCCCGCGCGCAGTTGACCAATCGAGCGCCCGGCTTCATTTTCGCCAACATTGGGGCATCGAGCATATTGGCCGTTTCCGGGGTTTTGGGCATATGCAGGGTGATGTAGTCGGCTTCGCGCACTAGCAGTTCGAGTTCGACCAAGCGGCAGCCGAGTTGTTCGGCCCGTTCGGCAGAAATGAAGGGATCGTAGGCCAGCAAGCGCATTCCCATGGCTTTGGCGGCTTTGGCAACGTGGGAACCGATTTTCCCCAATCCGACAACCCCCAAGGTTTTTTTGTAAACTTCGGTACCAATATACTGTTTGCGATTCCACTCCCCTTGTTTGACGGAATGGTTGGCATCGGGGATGTAGCGAGACAGGGCTAACATCATGGCGATGGCGTGTTCGGCCGCGGCGATCGTATTGCCTTGAGGAGAGTTGACGACGACGACTCCCTGGCGGGTGGCGGCGGCGACATTCACATTATCGACCCCAACTCCAGCGCGACCGATAATTTTGAGCTGCGTCCCGGCGGTAATGACTTCTTCGGTGACTTGGGTTCCCGATCGAATCATCAAGGCATCGTATTCGGGAATCATCGCCACCAGTTCTGAGGGAGATAGCCCCGTGTTAACGTCCACTTGAGCAACTTGGGAGAGGATGTCGATTCCAGCTTTATCGACAGAATCGGAAACAAGAACCTTGGGCATATCTACAGTTGGGTGAGAATAGGACGGTACGTTTCGGGTTGCCCGGCAGCAGTTGCCGGAATTGGCAGTTCTCGACCTCTATGGCTTGGCTAACCCGCGATCGATGGGGCACAGTTCGTTCCTTAGAACCCACGCGCTGTTGTTGCCCGACGATCGAGGTTGCGATCGCGCTTATCGGAACCCCCGCAGGTGGTTATTGTACCGGGAAAGTGGATTTTGTCTAACAGGATACGAAAAGTCTTTAGTTTTAATATGGGATCGACATGCAGAAAATTCCGGAAAACCGCTTTAGATCTGCTACTGGTCGATTGTGTCAGACAGTAAACAATTCCCGTTGACTATTTAGTGCTATTACTGCGATATTTAGCCTATCTTTCTCGATTTGAAAGAATCAATAATATACAAAGCGAGTCTGCTCGCTTTTGATTCTGATGGGACAAAAAAAAGATAATTCAATTTTAAAGCTATCGTTGTGGATGGCATTGGCTGCCGCACCGATGGGCATCAGTTTGCTCGCACCGAAGGCGATCGTGGCGCAATCGGACGCGCCTTTAGAAACCCTTGCGCAATCGACGGACAATACCGGGACTGCGACCGTCCGCATCGACGGCTCTCCCAGTATGACGCAAATTAATACTCTTCTAGAGCAACGGTATCGAGGACAGCTTCCCGATGCCAAGATCGAACTCGGAACCAGTGGCACGGATGCGGCACTGGATGCCTTGCTCGCAGGCAAGATCGATTTGGCGGCGATCGGGCGCTCTCTCACGCCCCAAGAAACTGTCCGAGGGTTGGTTGAGGTTCCGTTATATCGGGAAAAAATCGCCATCGTCGTTGGCGAAAATAACCCCTTCGCCGAGAGTCTCACCTCCGGGCAGTTCGCCCAAATTTTTCGGGGAGAGATTACCGATTGGTCTGAAGTGGGCGGCAAACCCGGAAGCATTCGAGTCATCGATCGACCTGAAGACAGCGATTTACGCCAAGCCTTTCGCAATTACCCGGTGTTTCAAGAAGCGACATTTGTCTCCGGTGCGACTGCGACATCCCTAGAGAATGACGATACCGACGAGATGGTGCGTCAATTGGGGAAAGATGGCATCGGTTACGCGATTTTCAGTCAGGTGAAGGATCGCTCGGACGTACAAATCGTGGCGATGCACAAAACCTTACCAGACGATGCCCGGTATCCGTTCTCTGAACCCTTTTCCTACGTCCACAAAACCGATCCCAGTCCGGAAACCCGCGCTTTTGTAGAGTTCGTTTCCAATCCGGTCGAGCAAGACGCTCTCGCAGCGGCGATCGCATCTGGCGTGGCTGTTGCTCCCAGCGCCACTCTCACGCCGGAAACTCCTGCTGCTGATACTTCCGTAGCTGACGCCGAGGGTGAATCCCAAGCGGAAACTCCTGCGGCTGATACTTCCGCAGCGGATACCGAGGGCGAACCCCAAGCGGAAACTCCTGCGGCTGATATTTCCGCAGCGGATACCGAGGGCGAACCCCAAGCGGAAACTCCTGCGGCTGACGCTGAGGACGAATCCCAAGTCCAGACCCCCGAAGCCCAGACTCCCGAAGTCGCAGCCGAAACAGAACCCGATGCGGATTCTGAGGACAATGCCAGTGCAGATAATGCCGAGGAAACTGCCGAGGACGCTGCTGCCGCGACGAACCCAGAGACAGCCCCGCCTGAAACCGGCGACATCGCGACCAATGCCATTGCCTCTGAGGAGGGAGAAACAGCACCCGTCGCAACGGACGCAGCCGACTCCTCCAGGGGTCGATCGAAACCCTTCTGGCTGTTATTACTGCCTTTGGGCTTAGCTGGCGGAGCGCTTTGGTGGATGATGAAAGACTCTAAAGAGGCAGCCCAAGGGAGCGACTTTCCCCCTACGGGTACGGTTCCCCCGGACAATGCTCCCATCGGCGGTACGGGCGTAACTGACGCTGCTGCCCCGATGACAGACGATCGGGATAATGTATCCACTTCTAATGCTGCGAGCAATCTGACCTCGGCGGTGGGTACGGGTCTAGCGGCGGCAGCAGCTGGTGCGGCGTTCTCCGATGAAGACGATCGCGCTCAAACCTCTGCAGAAGACCCCACTGAAGATGAAACCCCCACAGCGGCAGTTTCTCCCACTTCCACTAACGGTCTCATCGAAGACTATACCCCGTCCGGTACCAACGGCAATGGAGCCAGCAACGGGTTTTCGGGCATGGGAGCCGCTCTTGCTGGCGGTGCGGCAGGCATTGGTGCGGCTCTCTCTGATGCGGGCGATCGTTTGGGATCCACGGTGGATGCGGCGCGAGATGCCCTGTCTGGAACTGAGGGGACGAGCGATAACCCGGAAGACATTGCGGATGCTTCTGGCACGATGACAAACGACACCGAGGATGAGGAGTCGGATTCGGGTCTGTCATTGAAAGGAGCGGCATTGGCTGGCGGTGCGGCATTGGCTGCGGGAGCGGCTGCCGTGGGGTCGAAAATATTCGGCGATCGCGAACCCACTGAAGTCACCGACGATACCGATGACACCTTAACGCTCGAAACTTCCGACGGCGACATGCCACCGGTGGAAGATGGATTAAATCTTCCGTCCGACCCGATGACGACTGAGATCGAGAAAGATACGACTCCAGAAGCGGAAGCCATCGAGACTCCCTTAATCGACGACGCAACCCTGGCACCGGAAACCACCGAAGAGGAAACTTCGCCGGTTAACGATGGTAGCGGTCTCGCCTCGGCGATGGCTGCGGGCGGTGCGGCATTGGCTGCAGGGGTCGCTGCCATGGGGACGAAGGCGTTCGGCGATGGTGAAGATGCTCAAGAGGCGTCTGAAGACCAGATCCCAGAAGCGGAAATTATCGAGACTCCCTTAATCGACGACGCAACCCTGGCACCGGAAACCACCGAAGCGGAAACTTCGCCGGTTGACGATGGTAACGGTCTCACTAAGGCAATGGCTGCGGGCGGTGCGGCATTAGCTGCAGGGGTCGCTGCCATGGGGACGAAGGCGTTCGGCGATGGTGAAGATGCTCAAGAGGCGTCTGAAGAGACCCAAGCGCCAGTTTCTGGTGGCAGCAACACCGTTTTTCCCGGGGAAATTTTCGTCAATCTGGCAGATTTCGATACCGGCATTCGCCAACTGTTGCCTGGATACGAGGAAATGCTAGAGGCGATCGTCCTGGGCGTTCCGACAGATTGCCGTCGGATTCTCGATTTGGGAACCGGAACCGGTGCCCTTAGCCTCAAACTCCTCGAACGCTGTCCGAACGCTCAAATTGTGGGTATCGATTACTCACCCCGAATGCTGCGGTTCGCCCAAGCTAAAATCGATGCGGCTGGGTACGACGATCGATGGACGGGTGTAGAAACAGACTTCGGCGAATTGGCAAAGGGTGCAACCGTACCGGAAGTGGAAGAAAAGTTCGATGCGTGCGTATCGTCTTTTGCCATCCATCACCTCGAAGACGAGATGAAGCAACAACTCTATCACTGGGTTGTCCAACATTTGGTTGAAGGCGGGTACTTCTGGAATGCCGATCCGATGTTGGCAGAGTCTCCTGCTTTAGCCGAGAAATACAAAGCGCTGCGGGAAGAGTCCGCCCGACAAAACGGTATCGATCTCGAGGCCGTACGGGCAAAAATGGGTCAAAGCATCCTCCAAGGATACTCCGGTCCCGATCGCCTGGCTACTTTAACTCGCCACTTGGAAATGATGACTGAAGCGGGGTTGACTTCCTTCCTGGTACCGTGGAAGTTCTACGGATTCGCGGTCTTTGGGGGTCGCGCTTAGCTTCGCAATCGTCCGTTGCGATGTTGGCAAGCTTCCCAGACAGAAGGTACTGTAACGCCAGTGCGCAGATCGGCTCAACCCCTCACTCTTTGGTTGAATCAAGCTCGATTGAGCGCTTAAGTACAACTGACGTTACACAATAGCCAAAAAGAACCCGATCGCGCTCTGTGTGCGATCGGGTTCAATCTTCGGGGAGATTTTATCGCTGTATTCATCTGAATTAACGTCAGTTTTGCGACCGCGACGTCGACGGGATGACGACTCTGGGTGAGATTCGGGCGGTTGGCAAGCCTCTTGATGAGCGAAGCGATCGCACTGGCTACATCTGGTTGCTGGGGAGCAAAGTACTTCATCCCTATTCCCCATTCCCCATTCCCCGCCCTCACCGGAAACAGTCT
>NZ_JBRJXU010000014.1:0-3743 GCF_057467645.1 Zarconia sp. | reverse complement strand
GGTCAAGGGAGTATCATACCACGTTCCTTTATTTATATTACAGAGCCTGCCTGATAATTTAAATTATCAGGCAGGCTCTGTAATATAAATAAAGGAACGTGGTATGATACTCCCTTGACCTTATTGTAACGCGGTACGAGATTGAACCTCAAATTTCCCCCGCCCCTTCACTGAGACCCTTGCTGTGTATAGGTTTTAGAGGTTGGTGGCGATCGTGTTCTCAAAAATAACAGAACATGATACGAAGATTCGATCGGTTATCCCAGAACACGTGACATGCATCAAATCGCTCGTATCGCGTTACAACTTATTAGGATTTTATATAACACGTACTCAAGAAACACAGAACGTGGTACGGAATTGAGAACGCGCTCGCCATTCGACCCACCCACCAACTTGACGAGTTGGACGTGCCAACCTGACCCTTAACGCGCTCGCGCAGCGTCTCATGCAGGAGAATCGCCCAGACTCCGGTGACTCCCCTCCACCCCCAAAGCACGTCTACAGCACACCAACCAGCCCCGCAGAATTGCCCCCAGAACGCGCGAGAATCCCCCGTCCGTGACAGACAGGGGAGATGAAACGAGGCGCATTTGGGGCGTTTAGGCGGCGATGAATCCTCCCTGACGTACCCACCGCTGGTGCTGGCTGTAATTGAAGCTTCTTGTAAGACGGCTCACAAAGACAGTACAAGGTACGGAATGGGCGAACACGCTTGAGAATCAGAGAACTCGATGGTTACGTTTCGAGCTTGCCAAGCCAAATCCAAGACTTTCGTCCAGCGTTTTTGAGCTTGCTTGGGGGTACATTTGAGGGTTTTGGCAATTTGGGCATCGTCCGTACCGACTTGCTTGAGATCCAAGAGCTGTTGTTGTTGGGGGGTCAGTTTACCCAAGAACTCCTGCCACTGTCCAGGCGACATTCCCAAGTTTTTATCCAAGTCGGCTCCAAGCCACTGATGGACGAGTTTCCAGTTGTGGGTGCGGGCAAACTTTTCCACGTGATACTTAAAGCGCTGTTGCAAGTAGTCGCGCTGGCGGGAGGACAGACCCAAGATCTCGTCGATTTCGTGAGCGGGTAAGTCTTGCAACTTCAGGGTGAGGTAGTTCACGCAATCGGACTGACCTTGACCGGCGAGGTAGTCCATCAGGGTTTGAATCACTCGATCGCGCATCACTGCTTCTGAGGGATCGACGGCTTCAGCAACCATTTGTTCGCGCACTTGCAGCATGGCGGCAGAACGGCTGTGCATTTCGTTTTCTTCCCCTTTTGCCGATTCGACAGCCAGTTCCATATCGATGGAGGTTTCGGGAGACTGACTCTTGGCAAAGCTCTGGGCGCGGAGAATCACCAACTGCTGGGATTTGCGGCCAGGGAGGGAAATGCGGCGCTTGGCATATTGCTCGGTGAAGGCAATGTATTCGGCGAGTTCGACGCGGGTGCGGGGGGAGTAGTTTTCGGCGACTTCGTGTTCCCGACGGAAGGCGCGGAGAACTTCAACGTAGAAGTTTTGCAGGAAATCTTCGATTAAGTTATAGCGAGCTTGAAATCCGAATTGAGCTTTGGCTGGGGCAACATGGCGATAGACCATGACGCTCAAATTGCTATGGAGTTCAACCCGTCCTTTTTGGGAACCGAGGTTGTAGTAAGCGAATATTTTGTTGAGCCGATGGCGAGTGAGGGAGATTTGCCAGGACTCGACTTCTCCAGAATTTTGAATTCGGTTACTCTTATCGCAGATGCGGGTCACTTCCCGAGCAATGCGTTCGGCAACGGCAATGGCGCTGCGGGAGGTGAATTTCAAACTTCCTTGCAATTCCTGGAGGGCGAACTGAGCTAGAGGTTGAATCATCGAGGATTTGCCACTATCCCCAGCCCCCATCAAGACCAACTGCTTACTGCTCTTACAATCTCCATGCAATTGTATCCGCTCTTCTGATGCCCAATCCCTGTCTTGCAGGTTTTCTGATTGAGTTTCTGTAGAGCACAGAAATGGATGTCCGCTAGCAAGTTCAACTTTGCCATGTCCGGCAAAGTGAACGCAGACAAAATCCTCACAATTTCGTATAGGATACAAATTGTCATAGTGATGAGAATTAAACTCTTTTTCGATAAACTTTAGTCTCACGTTTGTAAGAACTTTCTCTAATTCTCGACAATCAGCTACGACAAAATATAGGCACTTTAAGGATTCTTGATATTGATTCAGGCTAATTGACAATATCCTTTTATTGAATAATTTTTCTGATACATTTAGCTTCCACAAAATAGAACATTTTGATGATTTATCATCATTGCATTGCCTGAAGTCAAGGCATAGCTTTACTTTATTGATTTCTTCTCGGGCTTTTATTATCTTCTCGCAAATTGCTTCGGATAAATACGAGATAAAAAACGAACTGCCATATAAATCCCGTAACTTACGCGACTTTTCGATCAACCTCTGTACTGGAGCAAACGTAATCGCTGTATATTTCTTTCTGTCCACTGCTTTCGCAATATTTTTGTTCGTAATCTGAACCACCGTTTCAGTAAATTGCCAAATATTGATAACAAAGCTAGCTGATTGGGTATACTCTTCTGGAGCCGTCACCTTCGCTAACTTCACTGCGGCATCAATGTTTAACAATCCAGATCCCGTTTCTGCATCCCAGTTGGTCGTGCTTAAGTCCGTAGATATATCTTTGAGAATTTGAATGACTTGGCGGTAATTCAAGCCAGGATTTGCCGCCCACACCAGCGAGGCCCCGCCTGTTACGTTTGCCGCAGCAACGGAACTACCTGCCATTGTGCCAATACCCGTACCAACCGTTGAGAAGATCGGGTTGTCTACGGTTCCACCTTCGGCCACCAGCTCCAGACCATAGCCGTAACTCGAATAATCGGCACGGATAAATGCTTCCGAGACCGGGATGGAGGGATCGACATCTAAACGTTTGGCAGCACCAACTGTGGCGATGTTGTCAAATTCTTGCCCGACCTGTCCGAGGGCAGACATGACACCGTTATCGTTTTCGGCTGCAACCACCAGCAAGATGTTATTCTGGCGGGCATATTCGATCGCCGCACGTTCCTTGGGGGTTAATTCGTAACGGGTTGCAATAATTCCCACAACATAGGTTCCATGTTCGCTACCTTCCCCTGGTTCTAGTAACGGGTTGTCGTCGCCATCGACACGATCGCTTCCCAAGGTGATGTTGCTGTAGTCGAGGTCTGGGTTGTTGGCTGCCAGTCCCGTATCGAGAATTCCAATGATGGGCTGATTTTCTGGGGGAAACTCGAACCGCTCAGGAACTTCTTCCGTATCCGTGAAAATCTCATTAGCATCTTTTAATGCGATTTTATCTATTTCAGTTATTAACAAATTCAACATATAATCAGAATTTGCTTGTCCCCGAAGTTCACCCAATCGCTCCATTTCTGAATCGGAAAGCTCAGAGCGATTGGTTAATCTTGCATACTCTAGCGCAAGCTTTTTACGTTTTTCTGTAATTTCATAGACACGACAATCTGGCTTTTGCTGAATTCTCCAAATTGCCTTATCTAGCACATAAAATACACGAACTACACTTTCAACATCTTCCTTATCTTTTTCGACCCACTTTTTTTCTTTTTCTATATACGGATTCTCACTCGCCTCTAAAAAACCTGCATTCTTTAATGCTAGCTCCTCAATCTCAGTCATCAACAAATTCAACACATCATCAGACTGCGCTTCCTCCCACAACTCAGCCAATCGCTCC
>NZ_JBRJXU010000013.1:0-22900 GCF_057467645.1 Zarconia sp. | reverse complement strand
GGGAATCTTGGCTTGGATGGCAGCAATTTCTACAGGTTCGGTTTGGGCGCGGAAGGTGGCGCTGCGGCGAGCAAGGGTGGTCTCCAGTTGGTTGGCTTCGGTTTCGAGTTGGGTGAGTCGGGCGCGATATTGTTCCGGTGGTAGGTTGGCGGGAGGATTGAAGGTGAGGGCAGACAGTTCTCGGCGGATATCGGCGAGTTGGTCTAGAATCTCTTGGTCTTCGGGGGTGAGGTTTTGGCGCAACAGTTGCAGGCTGCTGGTTCCGGCATCGAGGATGCGACCTTTGCGGCGTAGCAGAGTGGTCAGCGCGAGTTGGGCAGCTTCGGGGGAGTTGGGGGCGGTTTGTAGGTGGAGGGAGAGCGCCCAATTGGTGCTGCCTGAAATCGTGGCAGCATAGGCTTGGCGCTGGGCATCGGCGAGGGTGGCGAGGTTGAGGTCTAGGTTCCGTTCTTCAATATTGAGACCCGCCTGAAAGTAGGTTAGGGCTTCATCGTACCTTCCCTGGGCTTGGTACAGTCTGGCCAGGTTGTTGAGGCTGGTGGCGACATCGGGATGGCGCTCTCCTAATTGCTCCCGGCGAATCTCCAGGGCTTGCTGGTAGAGGGGTTCGGCTTCATAGTACCGTCCCCGATCTTGGTAGAGCATTGCCAGGTTATTGAGGCTGGTGGCGACATCGGGATGGCGCTCTCCCCATTGCTCCCGGCGAATCTCCAGTGCTTGCTGGTAGAGGGGTTCGACTTCGCTGTACCGTCCCTGGGCTTGGTAGAGCAATCCTAAGTTGTCGAGGTTGGTGGCGACATCGGGATGGCGCTCTCCCCAGTGCTCCTGGAAAATCTCCAGGGCTTGCTGGTAGAGGGGCTCGGCTTCACCATACCTTCCCTGGGCTTGGTACAGCCCGGCCAGGTTGTTGAGGCTCATAGCCATAAACACATCGGGAAGGCGCTCTCCCAGTTGCTCCCGGACTACGTGCTCCCGGAAAATCTCCAGGGCTTGCTGGTAGAGGGGTTCGGCTTCGGCGTACCTTCCCTGGGCGCGATAGAGCTGTGCCAGGTAGTCGAGGCTTTGGGCGACACCTAGAGGGCGCTCTTCCAACTGCTCCCGGCGAATCTCCAGGGCTTGCTGGTAGAGGGGTTCGGCTTCACCGTACCTTCCCTGGGTGCGATAAAGTTCTGCGAGGTTCTCGAGGCTGTCGATCGTCTCGGGATGGCGCTCTCCTACGTGCTCCCGACCAATATCGAGGGCAAGCTGCATGAGGGGTTCGGCTTCGGCGTACCTTCCCTGGATTCGGTACAGCGCGGCTAGTAGGTTGAGGCGATCGATCGCCTCGGGATCGCGCTCTCCCAATTGCTCGAGACGAATCTCCAGAACGAGCTGTAAAATCTCCGAGGCTTGTCGGTAGCTGGGTTTGGCTTCAACGCCTGGGTCTAGATAGAGTTCTAGTAGTTGGTTGAAGCTGGTAGCGACATCGGGGTGGCGTTCTCCCAACTGCTCCCGGAAAATCTCCAGGGCGAGTTGCATGAGGGGTTCGGCTTCGGCGTACCTTCCCTGGGCGCGATAGACTTCTGCCAGGTGGTTGAGGCTGGTGGCGACATCGGGATGGCGTTCTCCTAACTGATTGCGGTGAATCGTTAGGCTTTCCTCAAACAAAGGCTCAGCCTCACTGTAGCGACCTTGCCGAAACAGTTCGAGTGCTTGCTCGTTGAGTTGACTGGCTCGCTGTAAAGCCAAGTCGGTAGCCATCGTCGATCGCCAACTAAGGGTATATTGACCGATCGATCCACCACCATAGGAATTGGCAACAATGTGATAAGTTCCAGTTGAGGGTAAAGTGACGACGATTCGTGCATTCGTACTACCACTCCCATCATCATCTTCAGCAATTTTCTCTCCTTCTGGTCCGATGAGGATGAGATAAGTGTCAAATTCCTCACTGACCATTTCGATCGAGATAGTTTCCCCTGCTACCCCCTCAAAGGAATGAATGTTGTAGTAACTACCATCATTGAGGATTTGGCTGTTCTCATTTAGCTGCCCCGTCACCGAACCGGGTGTCACCTGTGCCAACTGTTGGGGGGTTGCTCTCCGGGGTAGCAGTCCCGTACTCCCTATCGCCAGCAGCATCGCCAGCACTCCACCTGCCACAGCTCGACTCTGCCTCATGTTCGATCGCTCCTACACTCTCTTCTGTAGAATACATATTTCCCGGCGCAGAGAGCTTATACAGTTCTCCAGTCTCGTT
The DNA here is from genome assembly GCF_057467645.1 of Zarconia sp. NCBI lineage: Bacteria > Bacillati > Cyanobacteriota > Cyanophyceae > Oscillatoriales > Zarconia > Zarconia sp. The sequence continues at coordinate 20,661 of NZ_JBRJXU010000013.1, read as the reverse complement.
CATCTCAGACCACAGACATCGTGTTGGCAAGCTGGAGGAGACGGAGGGACGGGGAGGAATTCTATCGAACCCGGCAAATCGATCGCCTACGCCTCATTCACCTCAATCGTCACGGAGAAGGCCGCCAGCTTTGAAGTATCGACATTGTATTGATTTCGCAATGCGGGGGCGGCACTGGCATTGCGGCCGGCACGGTTGAGGTCGCCGAGAATGTCTGCCACAATGCTAAAAGCACTATCTCGAACCGATCGCGATCGCTCGTCTGCTTCGGCAAAGGGAATGAGCTGCCCCCCGCGAATCGAACGGTCTGAAAGGCGCTGGAGAGACAGCAACGTATCCCGCAGTTGCTCGGTACTGGCAATAACGAGAACTTCAAAGGAACCCACCGGTCCCCGAATCGGCAGGTAGAAAACATCATCGTCTTTGGGAATGACGATACTCTCCCCCGGACTGAGTTCGGCATCGATTTCCGGGGCATCCCAATAACTGGGATGGTAAACGAACATATCCCCATCCCGTTCGGTGGCGATGACGGCGACGTAAAGGGAACGGTTTTCGTTGTTCGTCACCCGCAACGACATCTCTTCCCCAATCCGCATCTGGGCAATTTGGGTGGTTTGGAAATTGGCACCCGATCGAGAACCGCTTCGGGTTCCGCCAACACCGCCACGTTGCATCGATATCACCTCCACCGCAACGTTCAACTCGGACGCATTGGGATTGAGAATCGTCTTTATCGCCCGGTTCGCCAGCAACAACCGCAAGCGCGCCGATAACCGTTCTAACGCCTGTCCCATCTCCTCGTATTGAGAACCGAAGGTGGTGGGAATGGGGTCGAGGGAGTTGGCAAACAGACCGATACTGCCGTTCTCTAGGGTGAAAACATCGGCGAGATTACCTCGATTTTGCCCCTCGACGACCGCTTGCACCGTTTCGTCGAACCGTCCCAGGAGATAGTCGGTTTCCGTTTCTCCGTTGACTTCCTCGATGACTTCGACGCGATCGAATCCCGCTAAAATTTGACGGGCGCGGGCGGTCTCTTCCCCCAGGGATTCGTGGAGGCCCACCCGCAGTTGAATATCGGTGGGAATGCCGCGAATGTATTCTCGCATCAGCATTCCCGGTTCGACGGTAATGTTTTGAGCTTCTTCAGCGTCGTCTGGGGCGACGAGTTGTCCGTAACCCCGCAGGCCATCCCGTCGGGTTTGTTTCACCTGGGCGATCGCATTTCCTCCCGCATCGATTAGCTCGAAAATCGACTCCGTTTGCTCCAAGCCGCGCGGTGTCATGCCCCCCAGCCAAAATTCGAGGGTTCCGTCAGGTAGAATCGATCGCACCACGGCATCGGCAGCGGGAGTAGTGGGATTTATCAGGTAAGGCGGTTGGGTATCGAGAGTCGTACCGGGTCGAGCAAAATAGATCGGGTCTTGGCTGCCGCCGAGTTCGTCCGCTTCGCTGCGGGTAATTCGGGCTAAATCCACGAAAACGTCACCCAGAGGGCGGGAGGAGGCGGTTTGCCACAGGTAGCGGGTGAGCAAATAGGTGAAAATGCCTGATTTAAAGTTGGCAATATTGGTTTCGGCTGCAAGTTGGGTGGCGCGCGCCGAGGTCATGGCAACCCCCTTGGCAATGCCGGTCTGACGCATTTCTTGCACTTGCTCTCGGGTCAGCCCCAAATCGGCGATGAGTTGCCCTTGAAAGTCTTGTTCTACTCGAGCGGGCATCAAGTCGGTGTCGTCCAGGGTCGCCCGGTAGACCAAATTTCCCCGCACGCCGCCTCCGGAATAGCAGCTATCTAAAACCAGAGTGACGTTATCGGTTTTCAGGGCGTGGCACAACAGAAAAATGGTACTGCCCATGATGACATTGGCTTCGCCGGGGGCGGTTCCGTCTTGGAAATCGACGGGGACGATAGCGCCGTTGTAGTTGTTGCCGTTGTCATCTTTAAAGTTCTCGTAGTTGCCCGAACCCAGATAATCGGCTTGAGAATCGTAAGTAATGGGGTGGGGGTCGCGGATATAGGTTCCGTGGCCGGAGTAGTGGAAGATGACCGCATCCCCCGGTTGGGCTTGACCTAAATGAGTTTGAAAGGCATCGAGAATGGCTTGTCGGGTGGGCGGGGTAATGATTTCTTTAGCCGGGAGATTGAGGGTGGCATCGGAGACGATGACGATATCCTGGGGGTCGAAGCCGTAGCGGTGTACCAGGAGTTCGTATTGGAGGCGCACGTCATTGAGGCAGCCGTTGAGGGGGCTAATGGAACCGGAGTATTGGTTGATGCCGACTAAGAGTGCGAGTTTGCGTCCGGTGGATTGGGCGAGGGCGCGGTGGAGGCGATCGGCTCGAATGTCGATGTGGCTGAGGGCGATCGCGGCGAAGGTGGAGGTGGTCAGTTGGAGGAAGTGGCGGCGTTTCATGGGTTAAGTAATAAGTAATAAGTAAGAAGTAATAAGGGGGGAGGGGGGAAGGGGGAAGGGGGAATGGGGAAGACGCGGTGACGCGGGGATGCGGGGACGCGGAGAGAGGGGGAGCCTCACAGTGAATTTAAGCTGGGGAAGCTGGGGGAGCAGGGTGGGTAAAACTCTTGAATTTTCGTTGTTCTTACGATCGACAATTGCCCGATTGTCAAAAACCTACACTTGTTCGAAATGGGGAATGGATGGTTTGGGTTTGAGAATTGATTTTATTTTTAGACATAGGCGCGAAAATTAAAATTGCAATCAATTTTCGCGCTTGAACCATCTATTCTCACCCCCGTTCCCCGTTCCCTCTATTTCCTCCAGATGTCTTTTGATTTTCGGGTCTATATTTCATGGGTGGGGAGCGATCGATTGGCAACGTTCGGTAGATTGGCAGACGAAATGACGAAATGGGGTATCGATTGCATCGATTTTGCCAGAAATCCGGTTCTGGAGTCTCGATCGATGATGGGGAACGGTTGGAATTTGAGGTTTGTTAACATTTCTTCGTGCAGAATGATGGGTTGAGGTTTGGTACAACGGGGTTGGCACGGGGGCACTACCCCGACTTGTCGCCCATCAATATTTGAGCGCTTATCTATACTTATTTTTGGGCAGGGGAGGCTTATGCAGTTGGGGCGATCGCATCAATGGTTAAGTAATAAGTAGTAAGTAATAAGTAATAAGTGGGGAATGGCGCATGGGTTTCAGGTTTCGGATGTGGAGTGTCAGTCTGCGATCGCAAAGTCTACAACCCAATTCAGGAGGTCATTGTCTTATGAAACGAGATGAGGTTCTAGAAATTATTGCCGAACATCGAAAACCGTTATAAGAAATGGGAGTCAAATCTCTAAATTTATTCGGTTCTGTGGCGCGGGATGAAGCCAGACCTGATAGTGACATCGACTTTTTAGTTGAGTTCGAGCGACCGGGGGGACTGTTTCAACTTTTAAAAGTGCAGTATTATTTGGAAGATATTCTCAACTCTTCTGTGGATTTGGGAACTGAAGATGCGTTGAAAGAGCATTTGCGAGAACCCGTACTCAAGGATGTCATCCATGCCTTCATCAGGGATAAGTAATAAGTGATAAGTAATAAGTAATAAGTGAAGATTAGTATTGAGAGTTATTAGGGTGAATATTCAGAAAGGTGAGTCTAGAATAGAGATGCTATTTAGATTTTAAATCTTTGATAGTGGTCGTGAGAATTTTGATGATTTCGAGGAGTTCTTGTTGCATCATTAAAAACTTATTTTCGGATACAAGCTGAGACTTTATCATTATTTTTATCCAGTATTGTGTTTCTGAGGCTTCTTTTAAAGCGATCGAGTATTTAGAGATAAAATCATTTCTCGATTGAGCGTAGAGGGCTTCCGCACAATTAGCTCCAATACTTGTTCCGCTTCGGAGAAATTGCTTGGATAATATTTTGCCAGCATCATCAAAATCTCTTTTTTTTAGTTCGGCATATGCTTTGATGACGCGAACGGCAAAGTTTTCCGTCCGTTGCTGAATTGTAACTTTAGATTGATTCACTTAATTTAAGTAATAAGTAATAGACATCTCCGGAATATAATTTTTGCCGTTTGTTATGTCGTATAATTTTATTTTTGTGACGAGACTTTGCCGCCCATGACGAATCTTGAAGAATATCTCGATCGCCACCCTAAAGAAACAAAAAGATTAATCGGCATCTCGGAGACACAATTGAAGGATTTGCTGAGGAGCGCCCAAAAACTTCATGAAGAAAAACAAGGTTCTCGACATCGGCTAATTCGCTCTGGAGGAGGTCGCCGTCGCTCCTTATCTGTCAAGCAAGAGTTACTATTGACTTTAATTTACTTACATCAATATCCCACCTTTCAGTTTTTAGGAATTCAATTTGGAGTAAGTGAATCGACTGCCAATGATATTTTTCATTATTGGGTGAAGATTTTACAAGAGCGACTGCCAGCTAGCTTGATGGAACAAGTAAAAAAAAAAGAGGGTGAGTGGTCTTGGATTGAAGAAATCTTGTCAGAGCAAGAATTAATCGTAGATAGCTCTCAACAGTATCGAGAAAGACCTCAGAACCAGAAAGAACAGAAAAAACATTATTCAGGATACAAAGGTGGACATACTTTTAAAAATCAATTAGTTATTACGGAAGATGGTCGAGAACTCGTCGATTTAGTTGTGGGGTATCCCGGACCCATCAACGATCTAAAATTATGGGAATCTCAACGGCATAAATTTAGTTCAAGTCAAAGTTTTCAAGGGGATGCAGGATACATCGGAGAGGTAACAATCTCCGCACCGCATAAAAAACCGAAAAAAGGAAAACTTACATCAACCCAAAAAGAAGAAAATCGTCAAAAAGCAAGGCGAAGAATTCGAGTCGAACACATGATTCGATTAGGTAAAGTCTTTCGAGTGGCTTCCGAAAGATTCCGTCTAAGTCCTCGACATTATGAGTCAGTTATCTCTCTAATATTTGGATTAGTTCGATATCGAATCGGCAATATAATCTTAACCTGAAAAGAGACCGGTTTGACCGGAGCCGATCGAATCAGAACGTCGAACCAACTCAAAAAGTTTTGCAAAAATTGCTCGAAACCCCTAAGAAATCGTTGAAGCATGCGAAGCAATCCCCATCCAAGAAAATCAACAAAAGTTATACAGGATAAGGGGTTTAAGATTTTCGGAGATGTCTAATAAGTTGAGAGTGGGAGATTTGTAAGTAATAATGTTTCGGTGAAAATTGAAGTCTGAAACCCTTGATGTAAGCATTCAGGTCTTGGGGTTGTCAACCCCAAGACCTGAATGCTTACCTTTAAACTTCAAACTTCAAACTTCCCACTTATTACTTATTACTTATTACTTATTACTTCCCCAAAGCTTATTACTTCCCTAACTTTCTCCAATCAACGTAAACGCCGCCCAATCTTTGGGGTCGGGATGGGTTTCTATCGTCGTCAGCATGGCCTGTCGCAAGGCCTGGGCTTTGGGTTGTCCCGCATCGAGCTGGGCGTAAAACTCCCGCATCAACTCGGCGGTGGGGGCATCGGGAACGGACCACAGGGAGACGACGATGCTGGGAACTCCGGCGGCGACGAAGGCACGAGACAGCCCGATTACGCCATCTCCGGTGATGCGCCCTCGCCCGGTATCGCAGGCACTCAGGACGACTAAGTTCGCTTGCAAGTCCAGTTGCAGGATTTCGCTGGAGGTGAGCAGGCCATCTTCGCCGCCACCGGAAGCTAGGGCAATGGCACCGGGGAGGTCGCGGCTGCCGGTTTGCTGGGGGTCGCCGTATTCGAGTAAGCCGTGGGTGGCCAGGTGGATGGAGTCGGCACGGGCAATCTGTTGTTTGACGGTGGCTTCGGTGGCAGCGTCGCCGAGGAGAGGGGAGGCGTTGAGGAAATTGGCAATGTTGCGGGCTTCAGTTGCTGCGCCCGAGAGAGGAGAGAGGGTGAAATCCTCGAATTTGCCTTCATCGGAAAGGAAAGTGACGGTGGGCATGGTGGGGTTGCCGACGATGAGGGGATTGCGGTTGGTGGCGGTGTGGTTGGTAGCGATGTTGTTGGTGAGTTGCAGGACTTGGATGGAGGGGGCGGTGAGGATGGTGTGTTTTTCCAGGAGGTATTTGCCGTCGGGGTCTTTGAGGGCGGGGAAGGGGACGAGGAAGAGTTCGCCTTGGGGAATGAAGATGACGTTTTCCTCGGGATTGGTGGGGAGAAGGTTGGCGATGGGGGTGACGAGGAGGTCGTGGAGTTGGGTAAGTTGGCGATCTCTTTGGGCCTGGAGTTGTGCGAGGGCTTCTTCTCGAATTGCATAGGGAGCATTTGCATTGCGACTGTCACTATCGGGATTGCTGACATTACGGCTGCCGCGAACGCCGATGGTTTGGCGGGTGGTGGTGACGAGAGTGCTGAGGTCGATGTTGGTGAGGGGTTGCTGGCGGAAGGTGATGTTGCCGTCGGAGGAGATGACCCAGATGTAGAGAACAGGGTCAAACTCTTGACTATCTGGAATGATGGAATACTCAACTAGGGTATTTTGCTGCTGCTGGGCAAAGGCGGTCATTTCCTCCAGATTGGGCGGTTCGATACTGACCACTTCATCCTTTGTTGCCAATCGTTGAGCTAACAACTCGGCAAATGCTCTTGCGCGACCTCGTTCGGCAATTTCTAAGGCAGCTTCGGTCTTGTCTTGAGCGATGAATGCTTGTTGAAGGAGGCTAAAAGTATTTTGTTGCGTTTCAAATAGAGCGATTTTGTTAGTGTCATTGAGACCAGGGGTGCGGAGGGCATCTAAGATATCAACAGCCTGAGTCAAGGTATCTTCTGCAAGCGTAGGCTGTTTAGTTAGTAGGTACATCAAGCCCAGATTATTGAGAGCATTTCCTTCCCTGTCGGGAGCGCCAAGTTGGCGAGCAATGGTTAGAGATTGCTCGTAGTACTCAATCGCCTGTCTATATTCACCGAGACGATGATAAGGAATACCCAAATTTCCCAGGGCAGCACTTTCACCAGCCCGATCTCTGATTTCGCCAGCGATGGTTAGGGATTGCTCGAACAGTTCAATGGCTCGTTTGTATTCACTCAGGTTAAGATAAGCAACACCTAAGTTGTTCAAGGTACTTCTTTCCCCTAACCGATCGCCGATGTCTCGGGCAATAGCTAAGGATTGCTCGTAATAGTCAATCGCTTGTCTGTACTCGCTGAGGCTATCGTATACATTGCCCAAATTTAACAAGGCGAGACTTTCACCAGCCCGATCTCCGATTTCGCGGGCGATAGTTAGGGATTGCTCGAATAGGTCAATAGCCTGTCTGTATTCACCGAGACGACTGTATGTCTTGCCCAAATTCCCGAGGATAAAACTTTCTCCCGCTCGATTGCCGATGTTGCGGGCAATGACTAAGGATTGCTCGAACAGGTCAATGGCTTGTCTGTATTCACTCAGCTTAAGATAAGCACCACCTAAATTCCCGAGGACGATCCCTTCACTAGCTCGATCTCCAATTTCGCGAGCGATAGTTAGGGATTGCTCGAATAGGTCAATGGTCTGTCTGTATTCGCCGAGACTACTGTAAGCAGTACTCAAATTCCCGAGGACGATCCCTTCACCAGCTCGATCTCCAATTTCGCGGGCAATAGCTAAAGCTCGTTTGTGGAAGTCAATGGCTCGTTCGTATTCACTGAGGTTAAAGTAAATAGCACCCAAATTTCCCAGAGCAATACCTTCACCAGCCCGATTGCCGATGTCGCGGGCAATAGCTAAGGATTGCTCGTAGAAATCAATGGCTCGTTCGTAGTCACTGAGGTTGTTGTAGGCATTACCCAAACCATTTAAGGTACGACCTTCCTCTGCACGACTGCCAATTTCACGGGCAATGGCTAAAGCTTGCTCGTGGAAGTCAATGGCTCGTTCGTATTCTCCGAGGCTATTGTAGACATTGCCTAGATTTTTCAGAGTCCGACCTTCATCGGCGCGACTTTCCTGGGGAAACGCTTTGCGAATGCCGCTTTCTCGGGAAATCGCTAAAGCTTGTTCGTGAAACTCAATGGCACGTTCGTATTCGCCCAGATAAAAGAAAGTCACCCCCAGATTTCCCAGGGCTTTTCCTTCCCCTAAGCGATTGCCAATTCCTCGGGCAATCGTTAAAGCTTGTTCGTGAAACTCAATGGCACGTTCGTATTCGCCGAGGCTATTGTAGGCTTTACCTAAATTCGCCAGGGTATTACCTTCTCCCACTTGACTGTCCTGGGGAAATGCTTCGCGAATGTCACTTTCCCGATAAATGGCTAATGCTCGTTCGGAAGATGCGATCGCCTCTCGAAACTGACCGCTTTCAAGTTGTCCGATTCCTTGTTCGAGCAAGCGATCGGCTTCTTCTTTACGACTCTGGGCTTGCGCCAGAGAGAACGATTCTTCTAAAAGTGGTTCTTGGTTCGATGGAGATGGTGCGGCGGCGATTCTCCAGAGGAGAGGCGATGCCAACGCATTCGGAATTGCCAGCACCATGAATCCCAGCGATAACCCCAGTTGTTGCCATATTTGTCGAATTATCTGTCGATTCATCCCATTTCCCGATATAACCGTTGTCGAACCCGATCGATTGGGAGCATTGTAATCCGGTTATCTGCCATTGAGATAATCGAGATTGAGAATTTCCCAAATCGGGGTCTGTCTATTCATAAAACCCAGGGCGATCGACTTATGCAATTGCGTTACATCGGGCGCGTCTGAGAAAAGGGCGATCGACCTATAGCAATTCTCAGTTTTCTGAGGTACACCCAAATTTTATTTCCTATTCCCCGTTCCCTAAAACCAGAAAATCTGTACTTCATGAGTGTGAGAACCGCTATATAATCTTGAAGTATCGAGATATCGAGCCATTTTAGATGCACGCCAGCTTATCGTTTCATTACGATTGCTATAATCATCAATCGAATATCCCGATCTAAGGAAATCGATCGCCTTGAGTGACAGTAATACGACTTCCGATCGCAGCCCGGAAGTTGAAATTGTAGAACAAGATATAACAGACCCAACGATTCAAGTCGGAAGCCAGTGTGAATGGACGGGAACTGGAGCTGAGCCTCAGTGGGATAATCCTAAATCGACAAAAGCTTACGATCGTATCGATCGCCATCATGGGCCTCAACTCAAACCCGAATATTTAAAAGGAAGGGCGGCTAGTACAAACAAAGACCAAGGACAGTGGTTCGATCTCGAAGAAGTGGTTCTGGCTGAAAAATCCGCACCGAAGCATCCAGGTCGATACGTTCTGGGTTTTCCCCAGCCTATTGGTCGAGTGTATCATCCAGATGGAAGCATCACCGACGATGTAACCGAAGCTGCCATCGGCAGAAAACAAGATGGGACGCTACGATACGGATATCCCGTTCTCAACACCTATCGCCTCTAGTTGCGCCGCTTAAGGTAATGAATACAGCCCTACAACTCGAACTGGCAAAATTTAACATCAATTTAGGCGACAGATGTTTACAAACCTATGCCGATCCTCCAGAAGATCCCTTAAACGAACTATCTCCATTTGAATTGGGAATTCGCCGATTTTGCTATAACTGCAACTGCCCAGTTTCTCTAGAAATTGGAGAAGAGCGCTTGCAAGTTTTCTTAGATCCAGATATTTGTATGCTTTTGGAAGATAATCTTCCTCAAGAAATTGCCAACCTCGAAAAAGGTCAACGCATTACCCTAGTTTTCTGTGAAAGCGAAACTGTCATCATCGACCTAGCTGCCGAGGGTACAACGATCGACTGTTCTTTGAGTTATTTTGGCTATTCTGTTGGAGAAAAACAGTTTAGCCTCGATCGCGATCGGGTTGTGATGACGTTAAAGCTGTTTCTCTATCAAATTATTGCCAATGCCAGAGATAGTGGCTACATTACCACAGAGGATACCCTAGTTTTTTTTAAACCAACTTTAGTTTCAGCGTGACAAGCCCGATAAGGAGGCGATCGGAATCTCTCCCGAAGCGCTATGAGACTTCCCCTAACTTCGCCCCAACTGCATCAGTCCGATCGAGCCGACATTATAGATCGGTGTAGGGTTATTATCGATCGAACGCGATTTCATCGGAAACGGATACCGATCTCAATCTGGGATGGCGTTTGACGTTCCCTCGGTTTCAACGGTTCGAGGAGGGTGTATGGAGGTAATTGGGTAGAACTACTATGGTTACGCCATCGAGATACTGGACGATTTGGAGATTTGAGACGATCGAGGGGGGACGCATCCGCACTCAGGGATGCCAGTGCGATCGGGCGCAGGCGTTTTTTTTGCGGCTGTTTCCCCAACTGACTCCGAAAATGCAACTCTCCAATGCTCAAGAACGGGAAATTCAAGCCATTTTGCTATCTGCATTCCGCGCGAAGGTTTCTGTTTCTTCCCCCGAAGAACCAGAACTCGAACTCAACCATCGAGCGATCGCGGGATTGTGTTTGCGCTGTTACGTATCCTACGACATTCTCGCCGCTTGCCACCAAATCGCAAGGCAATATAGCAATCGGGACTTGACCTCGGAACGCTTACTGCACGACTTGCTGCCATTTGCTCTCACCGATAACGGGGAGAGGTTAATGGTGCCGGGAGAAAATAGCAAAGAATACCGAGCGATCGAGGGTTATCGCGAGGTGCGAGGTTTTGGGTTGGAGGGAACGGGGGAACCTCCCTCAGTCCCTCCTAAGAGGAGGGAGGCAAGAGGGGAACGGGGAATGGATACGAAATTGGGGTGTACTTCGCAAAGACGAGGAAGGCGATATGCCGAAGGTGTGAATCCCGAGGGTATGAATCTCGATAGTGGGAATCCCGATAGTGGGAATCCCGAAGGTGTGAATTTCGATCGTTCTAATATCCATCCCGATCGAAACCAACTCAGTAATACCGTAGGTGGAAAAGTTGCCACGGGATTGGCGTTGGAAATTTTGGGGTCTTACCAGCTCAAAGATGGTTCCAAAAGTTTGAAAAGCTGGACGCATCTGCTCGTGCGGCAAAGCGACGCACTCAGAAATGTGCTACTCGAACATAGCATCTATATCAGTACCCCGTGGTCGCTGCTCAAAAAAGCCACATCCAGACAACTGGAGACTCTCCCTGAAGGCGATCGCCTTTTGGTGGAAGCTTTCCAGGAAGTCTATCGTCGCGACTGGCTGATGCAACCGCGTCGGGGAATTCCCTGTCCGCCACCTTCTGCCGAACAGTTGGCAGAAATCTTGGGTCTTCTGCAACCCCAAGGCATCGTACCAGATTCTCCGCAATCTCTTATCGACGCACTTAAGAAAATCGCCGACGGACTGCGCCAGGATGAAATTTGGAAGCGACGAAACCATCCCGGCGATCGGCAGTTGAATCCCTTGGAAGGTACCGACCCGGAGACGGGGGATTCTCTCGAATACTTAACCGATCCCAATTCTACTGTCGATTCGTCCCAGCAAGAACAACGGGAGCTGCTCGAATTTATCTACCAACAACTCACGTCGGCTTTGCACTCTGGAATTGAGGAGGGAATTGACGATCGCACTCTCGAACTTTCCCAAAGTCGGGGTTACGCACCGTTTGCTGCCGATTTTACTCGGGGTCTTTGTATGCTGTACGTGCAAAATTTGTCTCAAAGACAGATTGCGCGAGAACTGGGCATTTCCAATCAGTCGAAAGTCAGCCGTATTTTTTCGCCGAAAGCATTACTGTTTCAAGTGCGATTTCGGACGGTCGATCGGCTCGTGCGGATCGTACTCGACAAAGCCCGAGACTTGGGTTTGACTCGGATTCCGCCGGAGAAACATTATCTGAGCAATTTGGTTCGCCAACTTGAAGATTTTGTCGATGCGGAAATTTTTGACGAGGCAACTTCTGAAATTATGGCGGGAACGAATCGTTCTTTCAATAGCGTTTATGCGAAAGAACTTCGGGGCTTTTTAAGTAATAAGTAATAAGTAATGAGTAATAAGTGGGGAAGGGGGAATGTAGCTTAGATGCGTCTCTCAGATGCGAGAAATTTTATCGGTGTTTGAGAGAATGGGGTATCGGAGAGATTAGAAACTTGCAAAATTGTGGCGTTGTTCGAGAATTTTGAAGAGGGAAAAATGATGAATTTTCCAAATTGTACTCGCGATTTAATCGAAATGTTTCCCGAACCGATCGAGTTAGACTCTGATGATTTCGATCGGGCAAGGGAGATAAGTAACCTTCGAGAGAGTGAAACGCGCCAATGGCAAGTTTACCTGAATGTATTAGCAGTGCTGGCGTTGGAAAAATGGTTGAAAGTTCGGCTGCGAGATAAATCGATAGTCTGGCAAGACTGTGCCTTCTTTCAATCTAAATTGGCGAACTTTATCGATGCGGTCAGTCCGATAAATGTGGGAGATTTTCGTCTGTGTTTAGTAGCGATGGAGAGCTTTGCGGATGAAGTAGTGACGGTTCCCAGAGCGGCGATCGAGTTACCGGAATTCGCAGCGCATTTTTACGTTGCCATCGAAGTGTTGGAAGAAGAGGAAGAAGCAATTTTGCGGGGGATATTGCGACGCGATCGACTTTTAGCGTACCAAGAGCAACTGCAAGCAACAGGCGAATCTTACCCATTCTCTTCCACCTCCGATTGGAGTGAGGATATCCCCTTAGCTTGGTTCGACTCTCAACTCGATCGCTTGCTGTACGATTGTCGTTATTTAGACCCTCAAGAGATTCCCCTGCCAGCCGCCGTACCGACTCCCGATTGGACGCGGGGTCAGTTGCGCGAATTTCTGTTGGCATTGCAGCCCGCCGAACCCCAACTCTGGCGGCGTTTGGATTGGGAACGGGGACAAATCGCGCTGCGGTATCCAGAATTGCTCGATGTGGAGATGGCGGCGCTGCCGTCAGAGGCGTTGCATTCCCTCGAAGCCTTACTGGCGTACTTGCGACAACCCACCCTCGTCCGAGAATCGGTGTGTTTGAGTAACTGGTTGAAGCGATCGTTTGAGGAAGGCTGGCAGGAAATCCAAGGTATTCTCACCCCTCGAGAGTTCAGTCCGGTGCGAGGATCTCGAAAGGTGCGAAAATCCGAGCTGGGGCGGAAGACGGATACGGGTAACAGTGCGACTCCAGAGGCGATCGCTGCGGTGATTGAGCTACTGCAACCCGATCGACCTGAAGATACGCGCTGCAAGGCGGCTGGGGTTTTGGGGGAAATTGGTGTCGGATCTGCGGAGGCGGCGGCGGCGCTAACGGAATTGTTGCACGCGGCGCGATCGGAAGAAACGCGCTGGGAAGCGGCACTAAGTTTAGGCAAAGTTGCCCCTAATCATCCCCTGGCAGGGGTAAAACGGGCCCGACTCATCGATTTGGGGGCGCAACTGGGGGGGTATCGAGTGGCACTTTCGGTGGCAATCGTTCCGAAAATAGATGGGAGGCTGGGGATTTGGCTGGAAGTGCAACCGGCAGGGGAGTTAACGGTATTGCCGCCGGAACTGAAACTGAGCGTGTTATCTCCATCGGGTAAAGTTCGCATGGAGGCAGAATCTCGCAGCGATGAAACCGGACGCGGCAAGGATAGTGCGATTTCGCAGTATTTCAGCATCGGCACTGGCAAACGTTTCCAAGTCCGGGTTTCCCTTGGTGATGCCGGGATTGTGGAAACTTTTGTGGTGTAGGAGGGAAGTTTTAAGTAATAAGTAAGAAGTGATAAGTAATAAGTTGGGAGGGAGGAAGTTTTAAGTAAGAAGTAATAAGTAATAAGTGGCGAGCAATAAGTTGATAAGTAATAAGTAATAAGTAATAAGTGGCGAGTAATAAGTGATAAGTAATTATTCCGGAATCTGAAGTGGAAACTTAGGAACTCTAACCAATATTTTTGTCCAGATTTGTCGCATGGTAATAAACTTCCGATCTCCAAGGGTAGAAGGATGTGGAGGCCCTCCAAGCAACCTTGATGTATCCAGTTAGCTCAAAAGCCTTGTCGGAATTAAAAATGAAAAATGAGTACTTATTATCGCCCTTAATCTATGAGAGCCGATCGGTTATTTCTGCTGCACTGCTCTAGATTTTAGTATAATTACTCGATTGATAATTCAGCTCTAGACAGTGTTGGATGACCGATCGACGCTTACACATCACACCCAAAATCTAAAATCGTTCTCCATTCCCGACTTCTCACTTATCACTTCTTACTCACTACTTATTACTTATTACTTATTACTTCTTACTTATTACTTATTACTTATTACTTCTTACTTCTTACTTCTTACTTATTACTTAATGATGGGCAGAATTGCAATTCTACAAATCCGAAACGGTACGCCGGGGCAAGGTCTGGAAGTCTCGTTCCAGGTGGCAGAAGATGGCGGTGCGGCGGAAGTTGCCCTGGATGCTCGGTTGCCGGAAAATACGGGCATTAAGGGGTTGTACGAGTGCTGGCGAGAATCGTTTTGTCAGGTGGCAAGTCGATACAATCGCGATCGCAACAATCGCGATCGACACTTGCGCGCGTTTGAAGAGGAGGATGATGACGACGACGACGATATTATTCCCGAAGTGGGTTTTTCGAGCCATCGTTCTTATCGAGAAGAGGTCATCGACTGTCGTGAGTGGTTTCAAAAGTTGTTTGCCAACATGCAAGTGTGGCTGCAAGCGTCTCCCGATCCGAAGTGGCAAAGAATTCGAGAGCAATTGCAATTGGAGTTGGGGCGAAATCCCGATGGGTTGCGGGTGGTGATTCAAGCAAACGAACCGGCGCTTTGGAAGCTGCCGTGGTTTGCGTGGGATGTGTTGCAAGCGCATCCCCAAGTGGGAATTGCCTACGCTCCCCTGGAGTTTGAAAAAGCGGTTCGAGCCGATGGGGGGAGTCGGCGCGATCGGGTTCGGATTTTGGCGGTGTTTGGCAACAACCACCAGATCGATTTGGAACCCGATCGACTTGCCATTCGATCGCTTGAAGGGGTGGAGGTGGAGTTTTTGGACTCTCCCGATGCCCGATCGCTCATTCAAACTCTGCGGGACGAACGGGGTTGGGATATCTTCTTTTTTGCCGGCCACAGTGGATCGGATGGGGAGACGGGGCAAATTGAGATTAACGAGAATGAGAGTTTGGAAATCGACCAGTTCCAGAATGCCGTGGGCGAAGCGATTTCCCACGGGCTGAAAATTGCCATTTTTAACTCTTGCGATGGGTTGGGGTTGGCGCAGCGACTGGCTCATTTGCGGGTTCCGGCGATTGTGGTGATGCAAGAAATCGTGCCGGATGTGGTGGCGCAGTCGTTTTTGACGGAGTTTCTGCACGAATATGCCGGGGGACGGTCTTTGTACGCATCGGTGCGGCGATCGCGCGAACGGTTGGAGGCGTTTGTAGATTTGCCGGGGGCGACGGGATTGCCGATTGTATTTCAGCATCCGGCAGAGGTTCCGCCGACTTGGGAGGAGTTGCGAGGTGGGGTTGGGGAATCGATCGATGATTCTGTTGGGAAACTCGATCGGGTGGATGGTTTGAGTGGGGAATCCGTCGATGGTTCTGTTGGGAAACTCGATCGGGCAGATGGTTCCGCACCAGAATATTCCGCGTCAGGGTCTTCTCTACCAGGGCACTCCGTACCCGGACATTCCTCGCTAGAACAAACTGGATCGGGGAATTCTGTACCAGGGTCTCCCGCGCCAGGATATCTCGTACCAGAACTACACCCATCGAGACCTCCAAAAACGGCAGCGTTCTCTTGGCGGCAGCGGTTGCAGGCTCTGGTGGCGGTTAGCATTGCGGTGACTGGAGTAGTGATGGGGGTGCGATGGTGGGGGAAATTACAAGCGTGGGAATTGATGGCGTTCGATCGCTTGATGCGACAGCTTCCGGCTGAATCTGCCGATTCGCGCTTGCTATTAGTTGGGGTGGATGAGGAAGATATCCGCGAGTACGGTCATCCGCTTCCCGATCCGATACTCGCTCGGCTGTTGCAGACTTTACAGGGGTATCGACCCTCGGCGATCGGTTTGGATATCGTTCGCGATGGCCCCGTACCCGGTCGTTCGGGGGTTAATTCGACGGCGTATGCGGCGCTGGTAGAACAGTTTCAACAAAACCCAGATTTAATTGGGGTTTGCACTTTTGGCACCGGACTTAAAAATAGTATCGCTCACCTGCCAGAAGTGTCCGAACTGCAAGTGGGATTTGCCGATTTGTACTACGATACGGATTTCAACCCGGCGGACGAAACCACCCGCCGCTACCTCTTATCTCGCCTTCCCAACCCGATCGATACGCCTTCTCGTTGTACGACAAATAAATCCTTTGCGTGGAAATTAGTTTATCGGCATCTCATTGCCAATGGAGTTGAAGTGGACTCGATTCCAGAAGGCTGGCGGTTTGGTTCGGTTGCAGCCAAGCGTTTGAAACGGCGCAGTGGCGGCTATCAAACTTTAGATGCCAGGGGCGACCAGATAATCCTACGGTATCGCAACACCGATCGCCTCGCCCAGGAAGTTTCCGTCCGGGAGGTTCTGGAGAATCGGGAGAACTTCAATCCGGAATGGGTAAAGGGACGGATCGTTCTGATTGGGATGACGGCTGCGAGCGTTCCCGACGTTCACGATACGCCCTATGGTAAGATGCGAGGACTCTACGTCCACGGACATGTCGTCAGTCAAATTTTGAGCGCGATCGATCCGAATGAGAATCGCCCGTTTTTATGGTATTGGTTTCAATGGGGCGATGCGCTTTGGGTTTTCTTTTGGTCGCTCGCGGGTGGAATCGCGGTTACGATCTGGTCGGTTTCAGTTTATCGAGGTTTGGCGATCGGGATTTCTGGGGGCGTTTTATACGGATTCTGTTGGTTTGTGTTGACGAAGGGGGGTTGGATTCCGCTAGTTCCTTCTGTATTGGCTTTGGTGGGAACGGCGGTTTTGATAAGTAATAAGTGATAAGTAATAAGTAATAAGTTGGAAAAGTTTAAGTAATAAGGAAGAAGTGATAATTTGAGAATCGAGAATTGGGAATGGATAAGTGATAAGCGATTAGTTAAAAATGGTCGATTTTTAATTAATCAGTAGTGAGTAATAATTACTTCGTTGATAATGGGGGACTTTAAAGTAATTAACTAGAAAACTTAAAATGGAAAATAGAGTATTAAAAATAAATATTTTTTTAATTTTATAAATAACTAGTCCGAAGCGCTATAAATTTGATTCTGTTATAAAGATTGGTTGTTTTTATGTTATCGATCGGGTGTCTACTCAAACTTAAGCTTCGATTTATATCTCTTTCTGTTTTAACGTTTTTCGCTCTGGAAAACGGTTCACTTGTTCGTGCTACTCCGAAGATTCGATCGAGTTTTTACAGTTTTCAAAATAGTTCTCCAGAACCACAATCAAGTGGAGAAGGTACGCCACCATCGAGTGCGACAGCAGGTTCACGTCCAATCACATCTTGTTTGGATATCGAAAAAACGGTTGTGCCTTTAGTTTACGGTCGAGGAACGGATTTTACTCAGCTAGAACAGCCTAGCTTATTCTTTTATCTTCCTCACGAACTTGAAGAAATTGGTGGTGTTGAAGTTTTGATTAGAGATGATGTGCTTCGACCGTTAGCTCGATATGAAGTTGGGTCGATCGAACAATCTGGGATTATTAAAATAACGATTCCGTATTTTCTGGAAGCCGACAAAAACTATCAAATTATTTTCAAGATTTACTGTGGGGAGAAAACACCCGATCGCAGTAATCCTGATGAAACGAGCATCGTCTGGATACAACGAAGATCGGAAAGTGCGATCGAGATTTCTCCAGATTTAGAACCATTCGAGACATACCAACTTTATCGAAAAAATCAAATTTGGTACGATGCGATCGCCACACTTGCTGACCTGTATTTCACTCAACCTAAAAATATCGAGATTCGCGCAGCTTGGGTCGAACTGCTCGAATCTTTAGCAGTTCCGGAGAATTTACCGGAGAGTTTATCAAACTTGCAATGGCTTGCCCGAGAACCGCTGGTCAATTCAGAATTACATCCACTGCCTTTCAATCCGGTTGAGTCACCATAATTTTGGGAGAACGGGGAATAGGGAACGGGGAATGGGGAACGGTTTTAGGTTTTGGGTATGGGATCTGAGCAGGGTTCGTTGACATACTCACCGTCGTAAACTCCAGCTATAGCGCGGGGGAGTGTCAATTCAGTCGGATGCACCATCAATGGACGATTTCTCCGCTAACGATTCTTGAAATATTCGATATTCTGGAGTCGCCAATCCCAGATTTAGTTGAGTCACCACTTGCGCCCAATTGCCCGCCAACAAATCCGTCACCGCCAACCAGAGTCCCGGAAAGACTCGACTGCGCAGTATCCCATCGGCATCTACATTCAGGTTCGCGTATACCCCGTCCTCGAGTACGAACCAATCGAAGGTGGCATCCACCACCCGCCACACCAAATACTCTCGAACTCCATTGCGGCGATACACCTGCTTTTTCTCGTATAAATCGTAGGATGCGCTGCTGGCAGCGACTTCCACAATCAGTTCCGGCGCACCTTCAATGTAATCGTCCTCAGAAATGTGAGATTGTCCTCCAGCCGCTTCCTGGATTCGCAAGCAAGCATCCGGCTGCGGTTCGTTATCCGCATCCAAGCGCACCGTTGGGTTGTCCATCAGTTCGACACCGGGAGTAGCCTGCCAATATGTTCCCAGCCAGGTCATGATGGCTGCGTGAGGTTGACCGTGTTTTCGGGCGCGAACGGGAGATGCCATGTAGACTTGTCCTTCAATTAATTCGGCTTTTTTGCACTGGGGCATGGCATCGTAACGACGCTCGAACTCTTGGCGCGTCAGGCGGTCGCCATTTTCCAATAGCGGAATTTGGGCGATCGGGGTTTGGGCGAGAGTCATGGCAATAACGTACGATCGATGGGACTCAGGGGAAGGATGGGAATTTTTATTATTGTAGGCGATCGCTTTTTCGGGCGATCGAGATTTCTACCGTTCCGCGAATGGTAGAAATTGCCTGTTGGAATAAGCCGCGATTAATTTATTCTTTTTCTGCTTTTTCTGGTGCATCGTCTGTGGAGGATTGGGATTCGGCAGGTTTTGAGCCTTGTTCGATCGCATTTCTGAGCGTCTTTTTGTTGAGATTAGATTTAGATTTGGGAACTTTTCTTTGCTTGCTTTCGGGAGCTTTTTCAGAAGATTGACTTCCTAGCACTTCGAGTAATTTAAATTTTGCTGCCTCAATTTCTGGGTAATTCTCCGACCACGATGAAATTGCTTTCGAGAGGATGTCGATATCATCGTCTAATGGTTCGACGATCTGCTCTAACTCAGTCAACTGTTCGGGAGAAAAGAGCGTTCGTTGCTGGGTTAAGAGTTCGATGAAGGTATCGATGTTTTGTTCGGGAAAAGACATCGATTGGCGTTCTATTTGAGTAATAGTTTGCACGACGAAATCTAGAGGAAGATCGAGGAGTTGGGAGATCGTCTCCGCATTTAAACCAAAGGTTATCATGCGTGGAATTGCATCCACTTTCGCTTGCCGTTCCCCGACTTCTCGTCCTTCCTCAACGCCTTCTTGTTTCACTTCTTGGTAGAAACGGGTTTGTTTGAGTTCGCTTAAATTTAACATCGCGGCTATTTCCTCGCGGCTTTTTTGGGGAAGTTTGTAGACGATAATGGTTTCGATGAGGTTGATGAAATCCCGTTGCAGGTTGGCATCGAAAAGCTGCCCTCGGGCAAGCGTTATCAACTGTCGCGCCCGTTCTCCTGCCGTTTCCTCCGGCTCGATGACTAGTTTAACAACTTTGACTCCCAAAGCGGGTTCGGCTGCGGTATCGAGTTCGTCTAAATAAATACGCCGAACGCGGGAACAGTTGAGAAGTTCCTCGAATTGTTGCGGCTGTTCGACTTCGATGCGGCGACTGGGATAGAGGACGACAACGCGCCAGGGATGGGAGGGTTTGTATTGTCGTAGATAGAGGAAAAGTTCGCCGAAGATACGATAATACAGGTCGGCATCGGGTTGAAATTGAACTTCCACCAGGTAGAACGGTTTATTCGGTTCGTCGGTTTTGGGTAGGAATAAGCCATCGATGCGAAACGCCAGTTGTTTGATTTCGCGGGAGGTGAATTCATAGGCTGCGGCTTCGTCGGGAGAACGGTGGATGAGTTCGAAGAAGAAACGGGGAAATTCCTGAAACAGGCTGTAGAAAATGGTGTCTGTTTTCATGGATATGAGGAGAGGAAAGGTCGTCTGATGGGTTTTGGTATTGTATTAGACCTCTGGAGGAAAAGAGGGAACAGGGAACGGGGAACGGGGAATGGGGAATGGGAAGGTGCGATCGCTACATCGTACAGCGTTGGATGATACTGTAAGCTTCTCCAATTCTCTCCCCCAGCTCCTTTGTCTCCCGTGTCTTCCCCCTCTCCCTTGTCCGGTGAAGAGGGCAAAGCATTTGGATTTGTTAAGTTTCGCGATTACCCATAATTAATCGCCCAAATGCTTGTGACCCTACATTGTCTCCCTTGTCCCCCTTGTCTCCCTTGTCTATCTCTTCCCCAAAGCCTTCCACTTATTACTTATTACTTATCACTTATTACTTCTCCATCGCCTCCCACTCCCCCGCCAAAATAAACGCCGCCCAATAATAAGGACGACTATATTTCCCCTCTTGCGAAATCGCCTCCAACTGCACCTGACGCAACGCCTCGCTTCGTCCCATCCCCTGCATCAACTTTTCGTAATACCGC